>CALFHG010000104.1 GCA_937875805.1 uncultured Nitrosopumilaceae archaeon | reverse complement strand
ATGGGCTCATTGAGATTTGATTCTTTCTTTTTTCATCCATATTGTTCTATTTTTATGATCAATTAATTCTATATTCATTTCATTTAATTTATCACGAATTTTATCTGCTTTTTCAAACTGTTTTTCTTTTCTATGTTCTTCTCTATTTTTAATTAATTCATCAATTTCTTCTTTCTCACTGTCTGTAATTTCTGGAATTAGTAATCCTAAAATTTTTTGCATTCTCTTTAATTCTTTTTTTATTCCATCCGCATTGTTTTTTCCTAATTTTTCATCAGCAGCTAATTTGTTGGTCTCTTTTACCAGTTGAAAAAATGCTGATAATGCTAGATGTGTGTTAAAGTCATTATCTAAAGAATTATCAAAATCAATACCTAATTTCTTTATCATTTGTGTAATCTCTTCACTATTTTCATTATTGGCATGAACTAATTCATAATGGCAGGTCTCAACTTGCCTCCATTTAGTTAAATTCTCTTTTAGCAATTCTTCAGAATAATCAATTGGTTTTGAATAGTGTCCTGACAAACAAAATAGTCTGATTATGTTGGGTCCCCAATTTTCTAAAACATGTTTAATTGATTTTACGTTCCCTGTTGATTTTGACATTTTTTCACCGTCGATTGTCACCATTCCCACATGCATCCAAATTTTTGCAAACTGACTATTTGTACATGATTCTGATTGTGCAATTTCGTTTTCATGGTGAGGAAAAATTAGATCTCTTCCTCCTCCATGAATGTCAAAATTATTCCCGAGATACTTTACACTCATTGCTGAGCATTCGATGTGCCAGCCTGGTCTTCCTTTACCCCACGGACTATCCCAGGTTGGTTCTGTGTCTGAAAATTTCCATACTGCAAAATCTAGCGGATCTTTTTTTTGCTCATCAATTCCAATTCTTGAACCTGATTGAAGTTCATCAATTTTCTTTTTTGATAACTTGCCATAATTTGGAAATTTTGACACTGAAAAATAAACGCCATTTTTTGATGTATATGATATTCCTTTTTCAATCAGTTTTTCTATAAACTTGATAATGTCATCTATATGCTCTGTTGCTTTTGGATAGTTTGTTGCTCGCTTTACATTCAATCCATCAAAATCTTTGAAATAATTTTCAATGTATTTTGTACTGATTTCTTCTGCAGTTGAATTTTCTATCTGTGCTCTATTGATAATTTTATCATCTACATCTGTAAAATTTTGAATTAATTCTATTCCTATGCCTTTGTTTTCAAGATATTTTCTAAGAACGTCAAAAACTATGATAGTTCTGGCATGTCCTATATGAGATTCATCATAAACAGTTACTCCGCAAAGGTAAATCTTTACATTTTTTGAAATATCTACTTCTTGCTCTACATTGGATAATGTATCTTGTATCTTCATGATTGCACACTGTATGGTTTTTGTGATTGTAATCTTTTATGTTCACTGTTTACATTTAATTGATGAATCTTTTCTATGATTTCTCTATCAATTTGAGTAATTTTTTCTGTTTCTTGAATCGTTAATTTTTTCTCAAATAAACAATACAGAATAGAATCAATTTCTTCATATG
This sequence comes from uncultured Nitrosopumilaceae archaeon, assembly GCA_937875805.1. Taxonomy (GTDB): domain Archaea; phylum Thermoproteota; class Nitrososphaeria; order Nitrososphaerales; family Nitrosopumilaceae; genus Nitrosopumilus. The sequence goes on along the minus strand of CALFHG010000104.1, from coordinate 4,259 downwards.
ATACTCCTAATTCTTTTTCTGCCTCATGTTCTTTCCATAAATGAGGACTACTTTTTTTTGAGATGACATTTTCTGGAACTCCTAAATATTTTGCAATTTCTCTTACTTGAAGTTTGTATAGTGAGATGATTGGTGTAATATCTGATGCACCATCTCCAAATTTTGTAAAGTATCCAATCATGTGTTCACTTTTGTCACTTGATCCTAATACGAGATAATTTTTAGCATTTGCATAATAATATAAAATATTTGTTCTAACTCTTGCACGAAGATTACCTCTAGATTTTTCATTTGGTTCAAGATACATTGCATATTCGTTGATTATTGGTTTAATGTCAATTAGCTTGTATTCTATTCCTGTTAATGCAATCATCTTCATTGCATCATCAGTTTCAGAATTGGGTGTAATTGCAGTATCTGGCATTATTAATGCAAGTGTTTTGTCTTTTAATTTTCTTTTACAAATATATGCTAAAACTGCAGAATCAACACCTCCACTTAATCCCAATATCACTCCATTGGCATGACTTTTTTCTATTTGATTTGATAGAAATTTTTCAATTGTTTCGGTGATTGAAGTGTAATTTTGATTTGTAATTTCATTGATGATGTCTTGATTCAACAATTAGATTTTAGAATGTATGAGAATAAAACTTATGCTTGCTGTACAGTGTATGCTAGGTAAGAATCGGGAATTTTATTTGACTATTTTTTGAGATTACACAACTTATGAGCAATATATGGTTGTATTTTTTTGAATTTAGATAGTCTTTTTGAAATTAAATGTCGATATAGATGCCATCATCTCTGGCTTGTACTGGGTATGTTTCAAGTTTTACGTCTTTGAGATAATCTGTTAATTCACCTGTCTTGATGTTATAATGCCAAAAATGTAATGGACATTCTACAATATCTCCTTCTAATTTGCCTGGCGCAATTGATCCATCTTGATGAACGCAAAGATCATCCATTGCATGATATCCATCTTGATTAAAAACTGCTATTTGCTTACCGTCTACTTTGAAAGCTTTACCTTTTCCTTCTGCTACTGCTCCTTTGTCTGCAATTTTCTTCCAAGCCAATATTTCTGTGATATCCTTGTCATTTATTTACATTCGCATGATAGGATTTTATACGGTGATCCTTAGATCTAATTATTGAGTAAAGTAAAATCTAGTCCAAAATTGATCAAAGAGGGTAAGCTATCATATGAGTGGGCAAGATCTCATATGCAAATTCTTGATAATACCATTAATAGATTAAAAAAATCAAAACCTCTCAAGGGTATCACTATTGGTTTTTGCCTACACGTTACAAAAGAGACATCTGTTTTACTTATTGGTGCTAAAGAATTAGGTGCAACAGTTGCAGTTTGTGGTGGTAATCCTTTAACCACTCAAGACAATATTGCAGCATTTTTGGCATCTGAGGGTATCCATGTTTATGCATGGCATGGTCAATCTGTTAAAGACTATGATTGGTCCATTGATCAAGTGCTCAAACATAAACCAACTATTCTCACTGATGATGGTGCAGATATGAATATCAAAGCACACTTTGATAAACGATTCAAAGATATGAAAGTCCTTGGTGCAACTGAAGAAACTACTGCAGGTGTAACTAGAATTAGAGCTGTAGAAAATCAAGGCAAATTGAGATATCCTGTAATTTTGGTTAACGAGGCATATACTAAACACATGTTTGATAATCGATATGGTACTGGACAAAGTACCATTGATGGTTTTTTGCGTGCAATGAATTTACTTATGGCATCAAAACGTGTTGTAGTTGTCGGCTATGGATGGGTTGGACGTGGTGTAGCATCAAGATTCAATGGAATGGGTTCCAAAGTAATTGTAACTGAGGTTGATCCAGTAAAAGCCCTTGAAGCTCACATGGATGGATTTGAGGTAATGCCAATGGCACAAGCAGCAAAACTTGGTGACATGTTTGTTACCTGTACTGGAATGACTAGTGTAATTAGAAAAGAGCATATTTTAAAAATGAAAGATGGCGCCATTATGGGTAATGTTGGTCACTTTGATCTTGAGATTGATGCTGAGTTTTTACTAAAGAAATCAAAATCTGTTAAAGAAGTTAGACCTACACTTGATGAATGTGTTTTACAAAATGGCAAAAAAGTTTACTTAATTGGAGAAGGTCGTCTTGCTAATTTAGTTTCTGCAGAAGGACACCCACCAGAAGTTATGGCTCAATCATTTTCAAATCAACTTTTGTCTATAATGTATATTCTTAAAAACCATAAAACAATGGAAAATAAAATTATAGATGTTCCTAAAGAAATTGATATTCAAATTGCATTTGATGCATTAAATGCAATGGATGTTAAAATTGACAAGCTTACTCCTGAGCAAGTAAAATACGCAAATAGCTGGTAATTTTTAAATTAATTTAGCTAAATTCTTAACCTCAATTCTGTCACTGCCTAATATCAAATGAACAAAAAAGCTATCATCACAAGTGCGTTACCTTATGCAAATGGAGAAATTCATTTGGGTCATGTTGCATCCACATATCTTCCAGCAGATGTAACTAACAGATTTTTAAAAATGAATGGAGTAGAGTCATACTATGTTTGTGCATCTGATGATTTTGGAACTCCTATTTTGATTCAATCTGAAAAAGAAGGAAAAACTCCTGCTGAATATGTGGCTCATTGGAACAAGCGAGATTATGATGATTTTACTGCATTTAATATTAAATTTGACTATTTTTACAAAACTAGCTCTCCTGAAAATATTGCCTTTGTTCAAGATGTTTTTAAAAAATTAAATGATTTAGGGCATATTTATGAAAAAGAAATCATCCAATTCTATTGTAATAACGATAAAAAATTCCTACCTGACAGATATGTAAAAGGTATTTGCCCTTATTGTAAGGCAGATGATCAATATTCTGATCTTTGTGAAAGTTGTGGTCGTGTACCTGATGAAATCACTGATCCAAAATGCTCTCTTTGTGGGCAACCTCCAACTAAAGAAAAAACAAGACATTATTTTTTCAAACTCAAAAATTTTGCTGATCCTTTAGCAAAATGGTTGGAAGAAAATCAAAATCTCCAAAAAGATGTTAAAAAATATGTACAAAATTGGATTAAATCTGGATTAATTGATTGGGATATTACGAGAGATATTCCTTGGGGCGTACCAGTACCGCTTGATGGTGCAGAAGGCAAAGTTTTCTATGGTTGGTTTGATAATCATTTAGCATACATTTCTACTACAATGAAATTTCTTAATGATAAGGGAATTGATGGAAAAGAATTTTGGAATTCTGCTGACATTTATCATTTCATTGGGAAAGACATTGTGTATCATCATTATCTTTTCTTACCTGCAATGAGATTGGGAATTAATTCAGAATACAAGCTTCCTGATTACATTCCAACTCGAGGGCATCTCACTTTACAATCAAAGAAAATTTCAAAAAGTAGGAATTGGTATATTGGTTTAAAACAATTTTTGGAATATTATCCATCTGACTATCTTCGATTCTATCTTATCTCTATCAATCCATATTCACAAGATGACTTGAATTTTGATTGGGATGATTTCACAACTAGAATTAATTCAGAATTAATTGGAAATCTTGGAAATTTTGTTAATCGGGCATTGGGATTTACTAAAAAAGCATTTAATGGAATAGTTCCAGAACCTGATTCTTTTGATGAGCAAGACTCTGAAGCAGAAGAAAAAATAAAAAATCTATCTGCTGATGTGGGTTCCCTTATGGAACAAAATCATCTTGATAGGGCTTTGAAAAAAATTATGGAGTTCTCATCTTTTTTTAATCAATATTTTCAACACAAAGAGCCTTGGAAAAAAGGTCTTGGAACTGCAAATTGTGTATACCTTTCAGTAAATGCTGCAAGAGCAATTTCAATTGCCCTTTTCTCTTTTCTACCTGAATCTTCACAAAAAATTTGGGAGCAGTTGGGGTTGGATGGAGAAATAAGTACATCTTCTTGGTGTGACATGTCATTATTGGCAATTGCACCAAACCATGTACTCGGTGATGCATCTCCAATATTTGCAAAAGTAGAAGCATCTGATGTCGAAAAACACAAAAGCCAATTGGGACCATCTGAGTAATTATGAAACCTATCCCAAGAATTTCTACAAGGGGTTACTATGATCTTTCTAATGGGGTGACGTTGAAAAATAATTCATACTATACATATCCAAAAAATGATTTTAAAAAATTAATCAATTCACAAGAAATCACAATTATGATACACG
>CALFHG010000103.1 GCA_937875805.1 uncultured Nitrosopumilaceae archaeon | reverse complement strand
ATTGAAAAATTCATTGGTCCTGAAACTGAAGTTATTGGAACTTATGAAATGGATCCTCTTGGAATGGGTCCTGTTACTATGACATTTACTTATGGACGGAAACAAACTTCTTACGATGAATTTTACAATGCTGACTTGCATCATAGAATTAAAGCTGCCAAAGCAAGAACTGGAAGTAAAGCAAAAGTAATTTCTGGTGCATCTGGAACATGGCAATACAACTATGATCCTGCAAAAATTGAAGAGTTTGGAATTTATGCAATTCTTGAAGGTGAACTTGGTGGCATTGCACCTGAAATTGATGGACATGCTGGTAGATTCTTTAATTATTTAATTAACGGCGATTTTGAAAATATGGATCCTTTTAGAAAGAGAAGTGACTTTAAAGTTAACATTAAAGAATTTGAAAGAGAAGGGAAAAAAATTCACGGAAGATTTGTAAATTTCTGGGATAGACCTGATTTAGAAGATATTCCTAACATTGTAGAGCCAAGTATGCATGGAATGGTTGAGGTAATGCGTGGTTGTGGTAGAGGTTGTAAATTCTGTGATGTTACATTAAGATCTTTAAGATATTATCCTCCAGAAAAAGTGAAACAAGAAATTGAAGTTAACATAAAGAAAGGTGGTTCCAAATCTGCATGGATTCACAGTGATGATATTTTCGTTTATGGAATGGATCCTAGAACTGCAAAAGGAATGGAGCCAAACAGAGAAGCATTAGAAGAACTATTCACTGCAATCATGTCTACTGGTGTAGAACATACAAATCCAACACATGGGACATTAGCCGGTGCAATTGCTGATGAAAAACTACTTCCAAATCTCTCAAAAATAATGAAAGCTGGTCCTGATAACATGATTGGTGTACAAGCAGGACTTGAAACTGGCAGTCTTAGATTAATTGGTAAATATGCTGATAGAAAACTTGCTCCATATGATCCATCTGAATGGCATTGGGTTGTAAAAGAAGGTGTAAAGACAATGAATGAAAACTATTGGATTCCAGCATTTACTTTGATTATGGGTCTTGATAATGATGAAACTCCTGAAGATTCATGGGAAACTATTCAATTAATCAGTGAATTAGAACATGAACAACCTGATTCAATGTTTACTGCTACAGCACTTACATTTGTTCCAATTGGATTATTAGAACAATCACAATTCTTTAACATTGGAAGTGAAATGACTCCTGCACAACTTGGAGTTCTTTACAAGACATGGCAACATAATTTCAAATATGGTATTCAAAAATTCATGACTAAGACTGGTTCAAAAGGTCCACAAAGATACGCCTTTAATGCACTTGCAAGATCTCTTGGTGGTATTCCACTAGGTGCAATGGAGAAATATGCTCGTAGAAAGAGTAAGGAACACGAAAAAGTCATTGAGACAGTTAAAGCCAAGTACTGGTAGTTATCCAAATACATAAATTCACTAATTCTTATTTCAAAACATGGCAACACACGGTTCACTTACCAAAGCAGGTAAAGTACGAGGACAAACTCCTAAAGTCGAAGGTAGAAAGATTGTAGGTGATAGTTCTAGTGTTGCAAACAAAAGTAATTTCAACAAACGATTTGCTTTAGGTAGATACCCTGGTCAAAACAAACCTGGACAAAGAAGAAAGAGACGTTAGTCTATTTTAGAATCTTTTATTATTTTGCGATCATTTTTTTAAACAACAAACTTATAAAGTACTGGTACCGTACTATACGGTATGGTTGAAGATTTAAGATTAGATAGTTTAGAGGGCGTAGGTCCTGTAACTACAAGAAAATTATCCGATGCAGGTGTCCACAACGTCATGGATCTCATCGTTAGAGGTCCTGTTGAAATTGCATCCATTACAGGAATGGAAAAAGATACTGCTGAAAAAATTGTTGAAAAAGCCCGTCAACATTTAGTAGAAGGTGGAGTAATTGCCAGTCATTTTACAAGTGCATCTGAAATTTATAAACATCGACAAAGTATTGGTAAAATTACAACTGGTACAAATTGTCTTGACACTCTATTTGATGGTGGTGTTGAAACTCAAGCATTAACAGAAGTTTATGGTGAGTTTGGTTGTGGTAAAACACAATTTGCACATACAATGTCTGTGATGGTTCAAAAAAGCAAAGAAGAAGGTGGTCTTGATGGTTCTGTCTTGTATATTGATACTGAAAACACTTTCAGACCTGAAAGAATTGTATCTATTGCTAAAGCACATGATATGGATCCTGAAAAAGTTTTAGATCGTATCATAGTAGCTCGTGCATATAACAGCTCACACCAAATACTAATTTTAGAAGAATCCGGTCCTGTAATTGAAGAAAACAATGTTAAATTAATTGTTGCAGATTCTGCAGTTGGCCTGTTCCGTGCTGAATATCTTGGACGAGGAACATTATCTGTTAGACAACAAAAACTAAATCATTTTGTTCATTTGTTGTCTAGAATTGCAGAAACATACAACTGTGCTGCAATTGCAACAAACCAAGTTATGGCATCTCCTGATGTCTTCTTTGGAGATCCAACACGTCCAATTGGTGGAAATGTAGTTGCACATACAAGCACCTACCGAATCTACTTTAAGAAATCAGGTAAGAAACGAATCGCTAGAATGGTAGATAGTCCTCACCATCCTGAAGAGGAAGTAATCTTTGCTCTAGGTGAAGCAGGTGTCATAGATCTTGAAGATGCTGACAAAAAGACTACCAAAAAGGCAACTACCAAAAAGACTATCAAAAAGGCAACTAAAAAAACAAAAGACCTTGAGGTAGAAACTACGGTAGAAACACCTGAGGCAGAGGCTACAGTAGAAACTACGGTAGAAACACCTGAGGCAGAGGCTACAGTAGAAACTACGGTAG
>CALFHG010000102.1 GCA_937875805.1 uncultured Nitrosopumilaceae archaeon | reverse complement strand
TGCTGAATCACCCAATTCATTTTTCAAAATAGGCGTATCAACTAAATCAGAAAACACTTTACTGTAAACTGATTCTTTTCCCTCAGTATACAAAAAATCAATGTTTGACAAACCACCACCTAAAATAATTGCATCAGGATCCAATATGTCAATGACATTTGCAAGACCATATCCAAAATTTTCTAAAAATTCATCTTTCCATTTTTTACCATATTCATTGTCAATATCAGGAAGAATTTCCTTAAGAGATTGAGATTTTCCTGAAAGGTTCTTCCAATGATTTTCAAGTGCAGGACCACTAATGTAAGTCTCCACACAACCATGTTTACCACAATAACAAAGATTACCATTACGATGAAGTGTATGATGCCCCCATTCACCTCCAATGTTTGTTCTTCCAGAATGAAGTTTTTTATCAATCACAATCCCCCCACCTACACCAGTGCCAAGAATAACACCAAAAATTGAATCAAAATTAATTCCAGCACCCAATGTAGCTTCAGCCATTGTAAAACAATTTGCATCATTTTCCATAGATATTTTTTTTCCAAGTTTATTTTCTAAATCTTCTTTTAATGATTTGCCAATGAGACATTGTGTATTACTATTTTTAATTAATCCAGTTTGTTTTGAAATCGCCCCAGGTGTACAAACTCCTAATGAAAAATCAGTCACATTTTTGGAGATGTCTAAAACTAAAGAGGATATAGAATCTAGAATCTTTTGATAATCATTTTGAGGTGTGGGAATTCTTTTTCTTTTAATTACACTAAAATTTTCATCTAGTAAGATTGCTTCAGTTTTAGTGCCACCTAAATCAACACCAAGTTTGTACATCAATTAATTATAAGATTAGAACACTTAGATTTTAACTAAAATTTTATCCCATGCCGCCAGGAGCACCAGACACAGCGATAACATCATCAATTCTAAGAATCATGCATGCTGCTTCTGTAGCAGATTTGATTATCTGTTCTTTTACGACAATTGGTTCTACAACATTAATTGCCATCATATCTGCAATCTTCATATTTCTGGCATCAATACCAGTCCATTTTTGACCTTGATTTTGTCTTGCTCTAAGATTAGCCATAGTATCAATTGGATCCATTCCTGCGTTTTCAGCAATAGTAAGTGGAATTGTTTCTAATGCTTCAGCGTATTTTTTAATTGCAAGTTGTTCTCTTCCATCAAAATTATTAGCCCATTCTTTGAGTACTGAGGCTGCAAATGCTTCAGGTGCACCGCCACCAGCTACAATCGCTGGTTTTTCCATAACGTCTTTTACAACCATTAAAGAATCATGAATTGAACGATCAACTTCATCAATTACTCTTTGTGTACCACCACGAATTAGCATTGTAACTGATTGTGGATGTTTACATCCTTCAATGAAAACCCATTTGTCAGATTCGACTTTCTTTTGTTGAACCAAATCTGCAATACCAAGATCATTTTCTGAAAGATCATCAAGATTACTAATCACACGTCCGCCTGTGGCTTTAGAAAGTTTAATCATATCACTTTCTTTGACACGACGTACTGCCATAATACCATATTTTGCAAGATAATGTTGTGAAATATCATCAATTCCTTTTTGACAAATTAGGACATTAACTCCTACATCATGTAATTTATCAACCATAGATTTTAACATTCTATTTTCTTCTTCTAAGAACATCTGCATTTGTGTTGGATCAGTAATTCTAATTTCTGCACTTAGTTCAGTTTTTTCAATTTCTAATGCTGAATTAAGTAATGCTATTTTTGCATGTTCAATTTTTGTAGGCATTCCACTATGAACAATTTCTTTATCTAAAACAATTCCTTTAATAATTTGTGTATCATCAATTGAAGCACCAGATTTTTTTTCAACTTTAATATTTTCAAGGTCAACAGAATAAGCATCACCTTTCTTTGTTGCAATGCTAAGAATAGAATCAACTACAATTTTAGAAAGTAATGTACTATCTTCAGAAATCAATTTTGATTGCATACTTGTTGTAGCAATTTTTAACAGAGACGCTCTGTCATCAGGCTGAATTTTCTTTGCCAAATCTGAATAAATTTCAAGTGTTTTATCGGCTGCAGCCTGGTATCCATCAATAATGGTTGAAGAATGAACATCTTTGTTGAGAAGATCTTCTGCTCTTGCTAATAATGCACCTCCGAAAATTACAGAAGATGTTGTACCATCTCCTACTTCATTATCTACAGTTTTAGCAATTTCAACCATCATTTTGGCTGCTGGATGCTGAACATCAATTTCTTTAAGAATTGTCGCACCATCATTTGTAATAGTTACATCACCTAAGGAATCAACTAACATTTTATCAAGACCTCTAGGCCCAAGACTGCTTCTAACTAATTGTGCGACTAATTTTGCTGCAGCAATATTATTTTGTTGAGCATCTTTGCCTTTTTGTTGTAATGCGCTCTCTTTGAGAACTAAAACCGGTCCATTTGGTCCTTGTTGAATTGATGCCATTTAGATTCAGCTTCAATCCACTGAATCCCCCTTTTTAACATTTACTTAGTAGATCGGTGAAATGTAAATACGTTTTTTCACATCAACAATTCCACCAGAAAGAATTCTAACAGATGGTAGAGCCAAAAAAGGTAAGAATAGTGGAATTAAGTGCGGTCTAGAAAATTTAGAACCTGAATCAACAATAGTATTATTGATTTTTTCAAAATTGGATGAAACTTTTTCAAAAGAATCTGTAGAGATTATACCACCAAACTGTAAAGGTAGTGAAGCAATAATTTTTCCAGATTTCACTACAACAAGACCTCCTTGATTCTTGATGAGATGGTTAGAGGCAACTGCCATATCAGAATCATTTGAACCAATTACGA
>CALFHG010000101.1 GCA_937875805.1 uncultured Nitrosopumilaceae archaeon | reverse complement strand
CAATCTTCTTGAAAGACTCAATAGGAAACTGCTTGAAACATGCCTTGCGGGCAGTGATGTACCTATCCCTCTGATTATGATGAGGATCTTGAGTTCTGAGCCTGCCTTAGGATTTTAATTAATGATGATAATTAAAAAATTATGAAATCACTCACTGAATATCTAACGTTTAAAGTTCAAACTAGAAGAGCCTTTGTCAATATTACTACTGATGTAAGCAAACTGGTAACAAAAAGTAAAGTTCAGGAAGGACTTTGTCTTGTAAATGCGATGCACATCACAGCAAGTGTTTTCATTAATGATAATGAAGGTGGATTGCTACATGATTATGAAAAATGGTTGGAAGGATTAGCTCCACATGCACCTACTACACAATATGATCATAACAAAACTGGTGAGGATAATGCAGATGCACATCTAAAACGACAAGTGATGGGAAGAGAAGTTGTTGTTGCTATCACTAATGGCAAATTAGATTTTGGTCCATGGGAGGAAATTTTCTATGGTGAGTTTGATGGAAAAAGACCAAAAAGAGTTTTAGTTAAAATTATTGGCGAATAATTATCCAAAGTCTGCATCACGCTTTTGACTTTGTGATTCATTCTTTCTTGCTGCATCTCTGAATTCATCACTATGATTTTGAGGTCCATGTCCACATTTTACACATGCAATTTTGAATCCATCCTCATTTTTTTCATATGTTTCACAGCCACAGAAACATGCCATGAATCAATATAATTTCTAAGATGATATATCTTTTGGGTTACTATTCCACTTATGCTGATTTACAACATTCGCCCATTGGAATTTCGTGATCATGTGGACATTTTCTTGGATGCTTTAACATTACACAAAGAGCATCTGTAAATTGTTTATTCATATGATGTTCAATTCCACAAACCATTTCCTCATCAATTGCTACTTTGAGTGCACTATCCATTAGTACTTCAAGTAATCTACTATTTCTCATCATGCTTGCACCTATTCTTTCACCCTCTTCTGTTAATTTTACACCTGCCTTGTTGTAATTTACAAGATTTTTTAGATTTAGTTTCTTTAACATTTGAACAACACTTGGTTGTCTGATATTGAGCATTTTTGCAATGGTACTAATTTTTACATCTTCTCCTCTTTCTTTAATGTGCCAAACTGCTTTAAGATACATCTCTACGTGTTCTGCTTCTGCAGTACCTACAAAGAGTGTCTCTTCATCTAATGCATCCATGTCTATACCTTTTTGGAATCTTTTAATAAATATTCAAAGTATTGACGTGCAAATCCTGCTAATCCTGCATGATCTGCCCAAATAGCGACAACTTCAGAAGAATTTACTCCTCCTAATTCTGGCCCTAAGAGAATCACTACGTATCTTTTATCTGAAATTATACCTCCTCCAAACAATCCTTTCTTGATTGTTACTTTGGCAACTCGTTTAATTGCCGTGATTGATTCTTTATCCATTTTATCTGATGCGAGAATTGTAATTTGTACTCCTTTATCATGAAGTGATCTTAGTTTTGGTAATGCTTGTTTTACTAGATCTACTCCTGCTTCAGGTAATGCAATCATCACTTCATTTCTACAGGTATCTACCATTTCCAAAATTTTAGCTGCAATGTTTACTGCACCAGATAAAACCCAAATGTCTGGTCTTTCACTAGTGCCACTTTTTTCATACAATGGAACTAGTTCATTTAGAATTACGTTTTGATTCTGTGAAAAATCACTTTCCATTTTCTGTTTTGTAGTTTCTAGTCCTGTCGATGGAGACTTTGCAAAATATTTTGTTGGTCTTGCATCATCTGAACCAATCCACCCTTTTTCTTCTAAAGTTCCTAACACTTCGTAAACTTTTGAATATGGAACTCCTGATTTCTGGCTAAGATCTGATGCTGTTAATTCTCCTGATTGGAGTAAAGCTGAAAATGTTCTAATTTCATAACTTGTAAGACCAATTTTTTCTAATGACTTTCGTGTTTTATCTGATATACTCATCTGCGATCTAGTCGATCAGTTTTGGTATTTAAATCAGGTATGACTATCTCCTAAATCCCCAACGGGGGCAAGTAGGAAATGCATTATATACCATATCTGAAAAATCAACAATATCACAATGGCATTAATTCAGATATCCAATCAATCCGTTAAAAATTTAGGAAAGAAATCCACAATTAGATTTACTCAAAGTATTTGTCCAGACTGTAACATGATTCTAGATGCTGAAGTCTTTGAGAGAGATAATCAAGTGTTTATGTCAAAAGTTTGTCCAACTCACGGTGAATGTGAGGAATTATACTTTGGTTCTTATGAAATGTACAAAAAATTCAGTACATACTGGATGGATGGCAAAGGTGCACATTCTCCAAACGTAATGATTGACAAATGTTCATGTCCAAACAACTGTGGATTATGTTCAAATCACTTGTCACACAGTGGCTTGGCAAACATGATTGTAACTAACAGATGTGATTTAACATGCTGGTACTGTTTCTTTTATGTAAAGAAAGGTCTTGAAGGCGCTTACATGTACGAGCCAGACCATACCCAAATTAGAGGTATGATGAAGACTCTACGAGCTGAGAGACCAATTCCAGGAAACTCTATGCAAATTACTGGTGGTGAACCAATGCTTAGAGAAGATATTGCTGATGTTATCAAAATTATGAAAGAAGAAGGCGTTGACCATATTCAAATGAATACAAATGGTATTAGACACGCAATGGATCCAGAAGCTGCAAGAGAAGTAAGACTTGCTGGATGTAACAATCTGTATCTTTCATTTGACGGTGTATCAGCAAGAACAAATCCTAAAAACCACTGGGAGATTCCATATGCCCTTGATAGTTGCAGAAAAACAGGAACTACTGTAGTGTTTGTTCCAACAGTGATTAAATCAATTAACGACCACGAACTAGGTGGAATTATCAGATATGCACAAAAGAACATGGATGTAGTTCATGCTGTAAATTTCCAACCAGTATCATTAACTGGAAGAATGGGAAAAACTGAACGTGAGAAATACAGAATTACGGTTCCTGATTGTGTTCAAAGAATTGAAGAACAAACAAACGGTGAAGTAACTGTTGATGATTGGTTCCCAGTTCCAAGTTGTATGCCATTAACAAATGTAATTGAAGCATTCTCAAGCAAACCAAAATACGAATTATCAATTCACTTTGCTTGTGGTGCAGGAACATACATCTTTGAGGATGCAGATACGAAAAAGTTTGTCCCATTAACAAAATTCTGTGATATACAAGGAATGTTAGAATTATTTGAAGATAAAGCAGAAGAGATTCGTTCTGGCAAGAACAAGTACTTTACAATGCTTGAAGTTGTAAGAAAACTCAAAGGATTTGTTGATTCTAAAAAACAACCAGCAGGATTAGATTTAGCAAAAATGTTTGGTAACATACTCATGAAGAGATCATTTGATTCAGTTGGTTCATGGCACGTCAAAGGATTATTCCTTGGTATGATGCACTTTCAAGACAAATACAATGAAGATTTGGAAAGATTACAAAGATGTGATATTCACTATGTTACTCCAGACCTTAGAATAGTTCCATTCTGTGCATTTAATGTAATTCCAGAATGGTATAGAGACAGAATTCAAAAGAAATATTCTATCACTGTAGAGGAATGGGAAGAAAGAGAAGGCGTTAAATTAGAAGATGGTCTGTATAGAGGTCTTATGAGACGTGGAGCCGGTGATGAACTTGCTGCTGGCTGTGCAAAGAGTGAAATGTTCCATGCTGCAGAACAAGCAACAACATAAATTTCTCCCAAAACTTAAAGATACCTAAAATATTGTTTTGTTGTGAATT
>CALFHG010000100.1 GCA_937875805.1 uncultured Nitrosopumilaceae archaeon | reverse complement strand
AAAAATACTATGAGTGAAACTAAACGTCGTAGAGAAAAACAAATTCAATATAATGCAGATCATAATATTGTTCCTAAAACTATTATCAAATCTGTTCCAGTTCAAGAAGTTGCTTTAGATGATTCAAAATTAAAATCTACACATGATCTTACAACTGAAGTAATTGATTTGGATGCTCAAATGAAAAAGTATTCTGAAGAGTTAGATTTTGAAGGTGCAATTGAATGTAGAGATAGAATAAAAAGACTAGAAAAGGAGATTGAATATAAAAATGACCGAAAATAAATTAAAAATTAGAGGTGCACGACACCACAATCTAAAAAATTTAGATATTGATATTCCAAAAAATAAATTAGTTGTAATTAGTGGATTGTCTGGTTCTGGAAAGTCTACTTTAGCATTTGATACTATCTATGCTGAAGGACAGAGAAGATATGTTGAATCTCTTTCCTCATATGCTCGTCAATTTTTAGAGATGATGGATAAACCTGATGTCGATTCAATTGAAGGACTTTCCCCTGCAATTGCCATACAACAAAAAACTACCAGTAAAAATCCTCGTTCCACTGTTGGAACTACTACAGAAATTTATGATTACATGAGATTGTTATTTGCAAGAATTGGTATTCCTTATTGTACTAATTGTGGACGTAAAGTATCAACTCAGTCAATAGAACGAATATGTGATTCTGTTCTCAAAGATTTTTTAGGAAAAAAAATCTTCGTTTTGGCCCCTATGGTTCAGAGAAAAAAAGGAACGTATGAGAAATTATTTGAACAAATCAAAAAGGATGGATATTCTAGAATACGCCTAAATGGTGAAATTTTGAGCCTGGATGATGGCATTCCTCCTCTTGATAGGCAAAAATGGCACAATATTGAGATTGTAGTTGATAGAATTATTGCTGAAAAATCTGAGAGATCAAGACTCTTTGAAGCTATACAGACTGCAATCAAAGCCTCTAAAGGCGATGTGATGATTGCAACTGAGAAATCTGAAAAGATTTTCTCGCAAAACAATTCATGTCCTTATTGTGGATTAACTGTAGGTGAATTAGAACCAAGATCTTTTTCATTTAATTCTCCTTTTGGTATGTGTAAAACATGTAATGGTTTGGGAGTAAAGATGGAGTTTGATGAAGATTTAGTTGTACCTGATAAAACTAAATCTATTTTGGATGGTGCAATTGTTCCTTGGAGTGGACGATTTTCTGCATTCAGACGTCAAGCATTAAAAGCAGTGGGTAAAAAATTCGGTTTTGATTTAATGACTCCTTTTGATAAAATAAAACCCAAACATCTCAAAATAATTTTGCATGGCACAGATGATTTAATTGATTTTACATATCGTTCAAAATCTGGAGATTCTTCTTGGCAATCTACAAATACGTTTGAAGGTGTTTTATCTAATTTGCAACGAACTTTTATGGAAACTGATTCTGAATCAAAAAGAGAATGGTTAAAACAATTCATGCGAGATACTCCTTGTAATTCATGTAATGGTAAAAAACTAAAACCTGAATCACTTGCAGTTAAAATTAACGAACAAGGAATAATTGATGTATGTGACATGTCTATTGATCATTGCTATGATTTCTTTTCTTCACTAAAATTAACTGAAAATGAACAATACATTGCAAGGGATGTTCTAAAAGAGATTAGAGAACGTCTTGAATTTTTAATGAATGTCGGATTAAATTATCTGACGTTAAATAGATTAAGTTCAACATTATCTGGTGGTGAATCACAAAGAATTAGATTAGCAACTCAGATTGGTTCGAATCTAACTGGAGTATTATATGTGCTTGATGAACCTACAATTGGATTACATCAACGAGATAATGCTAGACTGATTAAAACGCTAAATAAGCTACGAAATCTGGGAAATACAGTCATTGTTGTAGAGCATGACGAAGAAGTCATACGAAATTCAGACTGGATGATTGATTTAGGTCCGGGTGCAGGTGTACATGGAGGAAATGTTGTTTTTGAAGGTACTGTAAATCAAATTCTTAAAAATAACAAATCTGTAACAGGTGCATATCTAAAAGATAATTCATTAATTAATTTAGTTGACAAAATTCGCAATCCTTCAGGTTCTCTAATTATAAAGAAAGCTTCTGAAAATAATTTAAAAGATATTGATGTTGAAATTCCTTTAGGTCTTTTTGTTTCTATAACTGGAGTATCTGGTTCTGGAAAATCTACTCTAATTAATGATGTTCTGTTAAAAACATTAGAAAATAATTTTTACAAATCAAATGTCAAGTCTGGTGCTCATGAGGAAATTTCTGGTTTGGAAAATATTGATAAAGTAATTGCCATTGACCAATCCCCTATTGGTAGAACTCCACGTTCAAATCCTGCAACTTACATTGGTGCTTTTACTCCTATTAGAGAACTTTATGCAAATACTGCATTATCAAAAGAGCGTGGATATGCACCAGGTCAATTCTCATTTAATGTTGCTGTTGGTAGATGTTTTGCATGTGATGGGGATGGTGTGAAGCAAATTGAAATGCAGTTTTTGTCTGATGTTTATGTGAAATGTGATGAATGTAAAGGAAAAAGATACAACACTGAAACTTTGTCTGTGTTGTATAAGGGAAAAAACATTTCTGATATTTTGGGTATGACTGTTTATGAGGCATTAAATTTCTTTGAGAATATTCCTACAATAAAACGAACTTTACAAACTATGTATGATGTAGGATTGGGATATATCAAACTTGGACAATCCTCTACCACCCTATCTGGAGGTGAGGCTCAAAGAGTTAAACTTGCATCAGAACTATCAAAGCGAGGAACTGGAAAAACACTTTACATTTTAGATGAGCCTACCACGGGTTTACATTTTGCAGATGTTCAAAAATTATTAGATGTCCTTAATCGTCTAGTAAACTTGGGAAATACTGTGGTTGTAATTGAACATAACATGGATGTTATCAAAAATTCTGATTGGATAATTGATCTTGGTCCTGAAGGTGGTGATGAAGGTGGTAAAGTTGTGGCTACTGGTACTCCAAAAGATGTTGCAAAAGCACCTGGAAGTTACACTGGAAAATATCTAAAGAAATTATTAAAAAAATGACTTTTGATATTTCAAAAATTATCATTCCTACTGATCCTGGAATTTATTTGATGAGGGATTCTGATGGAAACATTATCTATATTGGTAAAGCAAAGAATTTGAAAAATAGGGTAAAGTCTTATTTTAACAAAAATCAAAATTACAAAACTCAGAAATTAGTTGAAAATATTTCTGACATTGAATTTGTTTTAACTGATAATGAAAGTGAAGCATTTCTTTTAGAATCAAACATGATCAAAAAATATAGACCTAGATTTAATATCGAATTAAAAGATCAACAAAGATACACCTATCTTAGAATCTCTAATGAAAAATTTCCTAGATTGTTGGTTTCCCGAAGAACTAGAGATGGAAAATTTCTAGGCAAGGGAAAAACTTTTGGCCCTTTCACTCAAGGTAGTTCAAAATTACTTACAATCGGTACTTTGAGAAAGGCATTTCAAATACGAATTTGTAAAACTCTTCCAAAAAAAGTTTGTTTAGAATATCATTTAGGAAATTGTGAGGGTCCATGTGAATTTAAAGATGCACAAGACCGCTACCCTAAACATGTTGCAGCATTAGAAGATGTACTAAAAGGGAAAAATAAAACTAAAATTTTTACAAAAAAATTAGAAGAAGAAATGCAGCAAGCTGCAGAATCTCAACAATTTGAGCGTGCAAAAGATATTCGTGACACATTGATTAGGCTTGGAAGTCTACAAACTAAACAAAAAATGGAATATGTTGAAAATTCTGATGAGGAATATTTCGGTATAGGCATACAAGAGCAATCTGCTACTGTAATGAATTTTAGAATGATTAATGGTGTGATTAGAGATAGTGATAAATTCTTTTTTGATTTGGTTGGAGATAATTCCTTTTCAAATTTCTTGTTTCAATATTATTCCACGCATCCAATTCCAAAATTTATTCTGGTTAGCGAATTACCTGAGAATCTAAAATTATTAGAATCATTACTTTCAGAACAGTCTGGATTCAATGTCAAAATTTTGTCCCCTACAAAAGGTAAGAAAAAAGACATTATTCATCTAATTTTGAAAAATATCAAATTAATTCATTCAAAAGGAGGAGACCCTGGATTAGTTGAATTAAAAGAAATTCTAAATTTGGATGTAATTCCAAATGTCATTGAATGTTTTGATATTTCTAACCATGGTGAAGAATTTGCAGTTGGTTCAATGTCCCGATTCGTTGGTGGCATTCCAAATAAATCTGGATATAGAAAATTCAAAATAAAAACAGTTTCGGGA
>CALFHG010000099.1 GCA_937875805.1 uncultured Nitrosopumilaceae archaeon | reverse complement strand
CAAGTAGTAGAAGTATTTGATCAACTAACTGGAAAAGCAGGTGCAAGAACTGTTAAAGATGCAAAAATTGGTTTAACCCATAACTTTGGTGCAACTGGTGCAAGTTGTGCTGTTCATGTATTTCAAAGTGTGTAAAATGACTGTCGAAGAACAACTTATTGAATATGCTAAACAAGGCAAGCTTGTAACTCACAAATGTACTGAGTGTGGTTATCTTCATTTGTCTACAGCATATTATTGTCTAAAATGTGGTAGCAAGGGATTTGAGGATGTTGTTTTAGATGGTGTAGGCTCAATTGCCACTTATACGATAATTACTGTGGCACCTGCAGGCTTTGAAAAATACACTCCATATGCTTTTGTTGTACTTCAACTAGATAATACAGATTTGAGAATATCTGGATTTATGGCAGGAATTGCTACCCCTGCAGAACTACCTGTTGGAACAAGAGCCCATATCACTGGTTTTGATGAACGCGGAATCATCATTGAAAAACAGTAAAATAATTTGCTTTAATTATTAACAAAAATCAAAATCTTTTCTTAATTGTTTTGTATATCTGATCACATTCATGTCAGTAGAAATAACATGTGGTAAATGTGGAGAAAAGATCACAAACATGAAGATGTTAAAATCTCTTAAAGATGTACTAAATCCAACAAATGGAAAATGTCCATCATGTGGACAGAAACTTTCTACATCAGAATTTTCACTTGACGTCCAAGAAAATTAAATAAAATGATCTTTATTAGATCTTTTTTTCTTTTTAAGAAATTAGATCAAAAGTATGAATAAATTATCTAGTCACAAGTCTTATTTACTGCATTAAATTTAGAAATACTAGTGAAACAAACCGAAGAGGAATTAGACCTAGACATTGATGCTGATTTAGATGATACTGGATTAGATCTAGACTCTGATGATGATCTAGATGACTCTGATCCAAAGAGGGGCGGAATCTTACAATCTACTTCAAAACGTGTCAGAATGATCTTTTCTGTCATGGCAAGTCCTAATAGAATTGATATTCTTAGAATCCTAAATTCTAAAGGTCCATTAACTTACTCTGAATTAAAATCCTTAGCTGGTTTCAAATCAAAAAAAGAAAGTGGAAAATTTGCATATCACTTGAGAAAATTACTTAGACAATCACTTGTTGCATTAAATAAATCTGAAAGACGCTACACTATTACAAATCTTGGAAAACTTGTTTTGAGTTTAGCAAGACAAATTGAAGAAAGATCAATTATTGAAAGTGGAAAAATGTATGTTAGAACATCATCTGAATCAATTGAAGAATTTAATTCACATAAAATTATTCAATCTCTAGTCCGAGAAGGAAGTCTTCCATTAGAATTAGCACAAAAAATTACTGAAGAAGTTGAAAATAGAATTTACAAATATCAAATTACATATCTTACAGGTGCAGTTATTCGAGAAATGGTCAATTCAGTTCTTTTAGAGCACGGTCACGAAGAATATAGGAATAAACTTTCACGACTAGGTATGCCTGTTTATGATGTTCAAGAAATGGTTTCTAATCTAGATGATGTTGATAATGGCACTGAAGGTATTTTGTTTACTGCTGGACAAAGAATATTTACTGAACGACTACTAACTAATGTTTTACCAAAAGATGT
>CALFHG010000098.1 GCA_937875805.1 uncultured Nitrosopumilaceae archaeon | reverse complement strand
AAATGAGTTGGAAAATAACCTAACCACACAAGTAAGAGAGATTGCAAATGTTACAACTGCCGTAGCAAAAGGAGACCTATCTCAGAAGGTTACTGCAGATGTAAAGGGAGAGGTCTTGGAATTAAAAGAAACCATCAACACAATGGTAGACCAACTAAATTTGTTTTCATCAGAGGTGACAAGAGTGGCAAAAGAGGTGGGAGTGGACGGAATTCTAGGAGGTCAGGCAAACGTGCCAGGAGTACAGGGACAATGGAAGGAGTTAACAGATACAGTAAATGAGTTGGAAAATAACCTAACCACACAAGTAAGAGAGATTGCAAATGTTACAGCATCGATGATTACAGGTAACTTTGATAAAAAAGTCACCGTATCTGGAAAGGGGGAAGTAAGAAAATTACAATTAAACATCAACCAATCTGTTGATCAATTAAGTCGTGTGGAATATGACAGGTCTGAATTTTCTGCCATGATTACACACGAACTAAAAACCCCGCTTGTTCCAATCAATGGATATTGCCAAATGCTACTAAAAGAAAAACTTGGAAAATTAACAAATGACCAAAAAGATGCAGTACAAGAGATTTCAACTGCTGGTGACTCACTTTTGAATCTGATTCAGAATATCTTATCAGCACAACAATCTGACTCTGGACGTAATATTTTGAATCTCACTAGAATTAGTTCTTCAAAAATTCTTGATGAATCTTTTACTAAACTGTTACCTCTTATGGTTGAAAAAAATATTAAATTTGAACAATTTCCGCTATCTGAAACGTTGGTTTTGGCAGATCATGGGAAACTGATTGAAATAATGACAAACCTGGTTCAAAATGCCGTTGATTTTGTCCCTCAAAATTCTGGAAAAATTAGCATTAGTTGTACTAAAGATGATGATGGTGCCTTATTTTCAGTCAAGGATAATGGAATTGGCATATCTTTAGAACAACAAAAAAAACTGTTCACAAAATTTTATCAAGTTGATACCTCTGCTACCAGAAAACATGGGGGAACTGGATTGGGTCTATCCATTTGTAAAGGGTTTGTGGAAAGCATGGGTGGAAAAATTTGGGTTGAAAGTGATAAAGGTAAAGGCAGTACATTTTTCTTTACAATTCCAAAAGCAAATTGATATTCAATCATGAAATTTTATTCCTTACAAAAAATAATACATTAGAAAAATTTAATTTTGTTTAATCTAATCTTTGAGTAATTTCATTGATTAAATTATTTACATTAGAATAGTCTTTATGGAATTAAGTTCAAAATTCTTCTAGAAATATTGTAAGTAAATTATTATTTTGACATTGTGTCTTCGCTGGCAGAATGAGTCTTTGCAGTATGTTCCATGAATTGTGATTGAACTTCAGTTTTAAAGTCACAGAGACTACAAGTATAATTTTTGGTTATGATGGATTTTGCCTTATTCCTTGAAAACAAACCCCTGAATTTTCATCAAGAATTATGAACTTAACAATATCTAAGAAACATTCCTAATTCAAACCACAAATCAAAGAACGTGCCTGATTAGGATATAATCAATTATCTTTTAGCTTAAATTATAGTTCAAGCATTAATTAAGCAATAAAACATTCAACAATGTCATGGATTCTTTTACTAAATATATCATCACAGACAATA
>CALFHG010000097.1 GCA_937875805.1 uncultured Nitrosopumilaceae archaeon | reverse complement strand
ATCCTTGATAAGCACCAGTTTGAAAATCAGCAGGGGTCACCAATGTTACATCTACAGTGGATGAATTTTCTGGAGGGATAGAAATTGTTTCATGTTCAGTCCACAGTAAAGGCCACTTTTCTTTTTCATAGTAACTGGCAGAAATGGTATAATCCATTGAAGTCGAATTTTGTTTTGTGTCGCCTACCCAATAAGAATATCTGGTAGGTACTGGATAAACTCCAACTAGTGGTATTCCTTCGAATTTTTCATTAGGTTCTGAAACTCTTAATTCTTGAACAGTTCCCCATGAACCAGCCCTATTTACCAGCGATAATTCGTTGCTAGTAATTTTTGTATCATTGTTATTGTCAATCCAATCATAAAGATAAAGAGATGCAATTTTGAGATCATCAGCATAAACATCTGCAGTATTATTCATAAAATCATTGAATTGGAAATTGACATTTAAAATCATTAATGAGGATTCATCAGGAATTGGATCATCGTTATTAAAAAAAGTCCCAAGTTCAGATGAATTACCAAGTTCAGATAATTTCACATAGTTTGGAATAAAAGTCCCAGCATCATTTAGTATAGAATCTTGTTGCTGTGGAATGGTTGTTCCGTTAAATTGGGTTTTTGAAATCATAGACAAAGTTTGAGGTTTGACATTAATTGTTAGTGTGTCATTAGTTGGATTATCAATTGTAAAAGTGGTCGTAGTTCTGTCTCCAGGAAGTAATTGTCCTGCAAACCAACTGGTCATAGGAAATGATCGTGATGGTAATTGAAATCTTTCAAAACCAATTGAAGTAGAATTGATTTTTTCTATTGCTGGCTCAAGAATTTTTTTGATATTATCATATGAACCATCATTATACACTATGAAAACTCCGTTTTCTCCATTTACATAGTCCAGTGCAGATTCAATATTTACCAAACCTGAACCTTGAGTGAATGGATCATTGTGCAGATCAGTTGCAGTGGACATGAGAATATTTTTGATCAAAAAAGAATCATAATCTTTTGATTGTTTTTTCATCTCTTCAATTAATACGGCAGCACTGCCAGATACAAGAGGTGCTGCCATACTAGTGCCACCAAATAATGAAAAGGATTCTTCCTTGGAATCTTTATTAATTTTTAAAATATTTGAGGGTA
>CALFHG010000096.1 GCA_937875805.1 uncultured Nitrosopumilaceae archaeon | reverse complement strand
GTACAACTAACAGAAATTTCCCTGGACGAATGGGTCATATTGAATCTCAAACATATCTTGCATCCCCGATGGTTGCAGCAGCTTCTGCAGTAACTGGAAAAATTACTGATCCGAGGGATTTACTATGAGGGGAAATATCATAAAATATCCTCGTGATAATATCGATACTGATGTAATTATTCCTGGACAATATCTTAAAGTTCACGATTATGCAGAACTTGCAACTCATGCTATGGAGGGATTGGACCCTGATTTTCATTCCAAAGTAAAAGAAGGTGATTTTATTTTATCTGGAAAAAATTTTGGATGTGGTTCTAGTAGAGAACATGCTCCAATTGCATTATCTCATTGTGGGATAAAAGCAATTCTTGCTTTGTCTTTTGCAAGAATATTTTATCGAAATTCTGTGGATGGTGCATTTTTGCTACCTATTGAAATTGATCAAGATGCATATGATGGAATTTCTGAAGGTGATGAAATTGATATTGATATTTCAACAAATGAAATAAAAAATATTACAAAAAATCAAACATACAAAATGAAGCCTTTTTCTGATATTATTGGAAAAATAATTGCATCTGGTGGATTATTCAAGTATAAGCCAGATCAGGATTAAAATGGGAAAAACACTTTTTGAAAAAATTTGGGAATCTCATATAGTTGTTGAAAAACAAAACGAACCTGATTTAATTTACATTGATAGGCATCTCGTACATGAAGTAACATCTCCTCAAGCATTTGATGGATTACGTATGAATAATAGAAAAGTTAGACGTCCTGATTTGACAATTGCTACAATGGATCATAATGTTCCAACTAGTGATCGTTCTTTACCTATGTTGGATGAGACTTCAGCTATACAAATTAAAACACTTGAAAAAAATTGCAAAGATTTTGGAATTACATTATTTGATATTAACAGTCCTAATCAGGGAATTGTTCATGTAATAGGTCCTCAATTAGGCATAACCTTGCCTGGTTCTACCATTGTTTGTGGTGATAGTCACACGTCAACTCATGGGGCTTTTGGTGCATTGGCATTGGGCATTGGGACTAGTGAAGTTGAACATGTATTGGCGTCTCAAACGTTATGGTTAGAAAAACCTAAAACATTTGAAATTCGAGTAGAAGGAAAACGAAAAAATCCTCATGCTGTAACTGCAAAAGATATCAT
>CALFHG010000095.1 GCA_937875805.1 uncultured Nitrosopumilaceae archaeon | reverse complement strand
AATTTACTAGTTGCTAAAAAAAGTAGTATTCATCATTTAGAATCAGGGATGAAAAATATAGTAATTCAAAGAAAACAAATAATTTTTGAAAGAATATCTAAACAACATAAAAATTAAAGAAATGCATCTAATCCCTGTTTTTGAGATTCGATTTCTTGATTGTTTTCTAAAACTTTAGTCATTTTCTCACCCATTGATTTTGCTGCAGTCATTTTTCGTTTCCCAATCCAATAATATGTCTCATCAATAGTATTTTTAGCAATTAAAACTACTAGCTTACCAGTATCTTTTCTACCAGTTCGGCCTCTTCGTTGGATGAATCTCACAGAACTTGGAACATTGTCATAGAAAATAACCTGATTAACCTCAGCAATATCAAGTCCCTCTTCTCCAACACGAGTGGCAACTAGAACTCTAAAAAGACCATCTCTAAAATTCTGTACAGTTTCAATTTGTTTTTTCTGTTTTAATCCAGCATCACCAGCCTTTCCAATTAAAATGCCTGCAGAAATCCCTAATTCTGTAAGTTTGTTGTAAATTAGATCAACAGAATCTCTATAGCTAGTAAAGATGAGAACTTTTCCCGGAACAGATTCAATTATTTCTTTGAGTTTAGGAATCTTTGAATGTTCAATACCATGAGATTGAGCTTCATTTGCCAACTGAATTGCCTCAGTAAAGTTTGGATCGATTTCAAATAATTCTTTAACGCCAACACCTTTTTTGGCTTTTGCACGCTCACAGAATTTTAGAAAAGGGGTAACCCCATGAGCTTCAAGCATATTCAGAGCATAATGAATTCTAATTGCAGTGAATAGAGGTTTTGCAGAACGTCTATTTTGATTTAATACAAATTGTCTAATCCTAAGTAGAGCAGAAAGGGATTGCTGTTCAGCCAAACGAATTCCATTTTTTCTTAAAGTATCATATCGTTCATCCAAAGATAATTTCAATAATTTTTGAATTGATTTTAGTTCAGGGGGAAGTTCTACGTGAATCCATTCAGTGTTTGTTTCATGAGTGTATGGCTTTACATCAGGACTATCTTCAGTACGTTCTGCAACACTAGAAATTCGAAGTTTTGTCAAAATTTCAGTTGCTTTGTCTTTCTCACTGGGCAATGTAGCAGTCATTCCAACAAGTCTTGCAGGTGAATTCTCAAAGCGTTCAGCAATTCCAGAATAGGCATAATCACCCACAGTTCTATGCACCTCATCAAACACTACAAGAGTAAATTGTTCTGGAGTCACTATACCTCGAATTAAGTCATTTCGAGTAATTTCAGGAGTTGCACAAACAATACTATTATTCCAAAGTTTAGTTCTTTTTGGAATTGGATCCTCACCAGTAACCAAAGAAATATCATCTAATGTAAGATTATTTTTTAGAAATTCATAATGTTGATTTACCAAAACTCGGGTTGGCGCTAAAAATAAAATACCACCAGTTCCTTTTGACAAATATTCAGCAATGACATGTAGTGCAACTGCAGTTTTTCCAAGACCAGTAGGTAAAACTACAATACAGTTTTCTTTAATAGCCTGATTTGCCAAATTTACCTGATAATCTCGTTTCTCAATAGAATTTTTTTTCACATATTTTTTATCTACAAAATCAGTCATTAGACAAAGAAAGATCGTAATTTATTGATTTTATGCTTTCGTATAGTA
>CALFHG010000094.1 GCA_937875805.1 uncultured Nitrosopumilaceae archaeon | reverse complement strand
CACATGGAACATTAATCGCACAAATGAGTTCTGAAGAAATTGAATCAATCAAAACTCCTGTGTTTGGCAACAAATGGATTCTAAGATGGGAATCAGATAGAGATATGAAAGAAAAACTGATGAGAGAGGCAAATCTTCCAATGCCAAAAGCAATAACAAAACCCAAAGATATTGAAAAACTAGTAATTGTAAAAAGACAAGGAGCCGCAGGTGGTAAAGGATACTTTATGGCAGCAAATGAAGAGGATTACAATACAAAACGAAATCAATTGATTTCTGAAGGAATAATTTCAAAAGATGAAACTCTCTACATTCAAGAATATGCAGCAGGTGTGTTAGCTTATTTACAATTTTTCTACTCTCCACTAAAAGGAGAATTAGAATTCTTTGGAGTTGATCAAAGACATGAATCAGATATTGAAGGATTGGGAAGAATTCCTGCAGAACAACAATTAAAATCAACCAAAGTTCCATCATTCAATGTTATTGGCAATAGTCCTCTAGTTTTACGAGAGTCATTATTAGATGAAGTGTATACAATGGGGGAAAATTTTGTAGAAGCTGCAAAAAGAGTAGTTGCACCAGGAATGAACGGACCATTTTGTATAGAAGGAGTGTATGATGAAAATGCCAAATTCAAATCTTTTGAGTTTTCAGCAAGAATAGTTGCAGGCTCCAATATCTACATGGATGGGTCTCCATACTATTCTCTATTATTCAATGAAACAATGAGTATGGGTAAAAGAATTGCAAGAGAAGTCAAAACAGCCACAGAAACCAAGCAATTAGATAAAATTACAACATAGAAATTTATTTTGTAGTAATTTCCATTCCATGTTGAGATTTGACAATATACTTGTCTCTGATTTTAACACTAATCCATTCAATTCCTAAAACCACAATTAGCACAACAAAGAGATAGACAGCTGCTTTTCCATATTCAAAGAATTTGATGTATTGGATGATGAAGAAACCAATACCTCCAGCACCAACAATACCAAGAATAGCACTCTGACGTACGTTATAGTCAAACATGTAAAGCATGTGTCCAAGAAGATGAGAGGCAGCCTCAGGAATTACAACATATCTAATTAATTGGAATTTTGAAACACCAATAGAACTAACTGCATCCATAGGATCAGAATCAATTGTCTCTATTGATTCGAATTGCAATTTGGTTACAAATCCAATTGTATACATAATAATTGCCAAGACACCTGCAAATGGGCCAAGTCCCACCACAATTACAAATAATATGGCCCACAGTATAGAAGGAAATGTACGAATTATTGCCAATAATGTTCTAATCGGAGCATAAACGAATTTACTATTCAAGTTACGTGCAGCAAGCATACTAAAAGGCAATCCAATAACTACACCAATTACAGTTCCAATAAACGCCATTTGTAATGTTTCAAGCATTGCCAAAAGAGCACTTGGAACATATTTCATATTATCAACAATGTTTTCTAAAACTAGAATTTCATCAAGAATAATTCCAAGATTAGGTAAACCTTCAGCAAATTCTAGAGGGTTAGCATCAACGTTATAGGATGCAATAATAACAAGCCCTACAATAACTGCAATTAAGATATTATTTTTTGGTGTCATCAGCATGTATCTCCATTATTTCTTCAGCAGTCATATCTCCGGTTTGAAAATCAACAATAGTGTCACCTTCAACACCAATTTCTAAAATTTTGTGACCTTCCTTAATTACTGCAACTCTGTTTGCATATTCTAATGCCAATTGCATATCATGGTGAACCATAATAGCAGTCAAATTCATTCTTTTTTGAGCATCAGCAATTAAATTCATTATTTCTTTTGCTGTAACCTGATCAAGCTCTGAAACAATTTCATCTGCTAGTAAAATAGTAGGTTTTTGCATTAATGCTCTAGCAATAGCAACTCTACGTTTTTCACCACCGCTCAACATGTAGGCTTTTCTATTTTCTTTACCAGTTAGTCCAACAAGTGAAATTATTCTTTTAGCTTCAATTATCTCATGTTCAGGAAATTTTTTAAAAAAAGATTGTATTTTATTTAATCTAGGCAAAGCACCAATCAAAATATTATCAAGTACAGTGATATTTTTTATCAATCCCAAACTTTGAGGAATATAGCCAATAGTATGCATCATTTTTTTAAATTTTTTATTATTCATGTCAGGGGAAACATAATCAATTTTAATTATTCCACCATTTGGAATCATCATACCATTCATTAATTTCAGCAGAGTGGATTTACCAGAACCAGATTGACCAACAATTGCATAATTAGTTCCTCTATCAATTGAAAGAGTAATTTTTTCTAATGCAAAATTCTTAGAATCATAAGATGTAGATACATCATTCATCTGAATGATTTTGTTAGTAGAAATTAATGAAAAAGAAGAATTTTTAGTCATCTGAATTTATTTCAAGTCCAGAATCCCTTGTTTTATTTGCTCTTGTCATATGAGTCAAGAATCTTCTGATCAAGTCCTGTCAATGCATCAATAAAGTCACCAAACTCACC
>CALFHG010000093.1 GCA_937875805.1 uncultured Nitrosopumilaceae archaeon | reverse complement strand
ATTGAACCTTATGACGAGTATGAGTAATTATACAAACGTGGTTTGAATCTTAGTTGTATCCAACTTTTACCGTGAATGAAACTTTGATGATGAAATCTGTTTGATTATATTTTTGTTTGATATTTGATTCGTCTCTAATAATTATCCTACTAGATCAAATGATCCTTGTTTGTAACATCAAAGTTATACTGTACATATTTGATTAAACTACTATGAGTAAAGACTTGGGACGATTACAATCAATGGTCTCTGAAAAACGTGTGAAATTGCATATTTTTGAACCTAGTATGAGAAAAATTTGGACTGTGGTTGGAATAGGTGAAGAACATTGGATTGATTCTGATTCTAATTATTGTTCTTGTCCTGGATTCTACTTTGGTAAATTAAATGGAAAAACTACATGTTATCATTTAGAATCTGCACATCTTGCTAGGAAAGAAAATAAAGTTGATGAGATTATTTTTTCTGATGATGAATTTTCTGATTTTCTTTCAGGACTAATTTCTGATTTGTAATAATCAGTTATTCGAATGTATTATTAACTAGAAATTTTATACAAATTCATGGATGATGACCAACAAAATTTAGAAATAGAGAAAATTGCAAATCTTATGCTTCATGATGAACTTTCACCTGATGAACAAGATGTTTCAAAATTAGAAAAATACAAAAATCAAATTAAAGAAGATCATAATCTTGATGATGAAGAAGCAATGAAAATTGTTTATGAAACATTACTTTATAGAAAATTAAAAAATTCTGATTCAGGCGATATGTTAGACAAAGGTACTGAGTTCGGCGCTGGATTCAGCTAAACTTACTCTAGTGGTATAGTGTCTATATCGTCTTTTGAAACTCCTTTCCAAAGACCAACCATTCCTTCTGGTTCTACTTGTTCAACTTTGGTGATTTGTTGAAGCTTGATGTGATCTGGGTTTGGAGGCATCCATAACATTGCCATATAGTCTCCGACTTGTCCAACTTTTGTTGGTAAGGCCATGATGACTTTATCTGCTGCAAATCCTTTTGCAGATAATGCATTTGTTGCTTTTTCATTAAGATCCATTCTTCCATGTAGGAACAAATAGACATCTTTTTGAGTATCAATTTCTGCCATGAATTCATTGATTTTTCAAACTAAATCAACCTTTCCTGATCTCATGCTTCCAAAAAGGGTTAAATTAGAATAAACGAAAATTTCAACTGTGAAAATCTTTACTGTTGGTAGCAAATCCTTTGTAACTAGCTTCCAATTGGCTGGAATTCCTGGAAAAATTTCTGAAGATCCTAGAAATGCTTTGGAGGAAATCAAAACATTAACTGATGATTCTGATGTTGGCCTAATTTTAGTTAGTGATGATATTACAGAATCTATTAATGATGAACTAACTGCACTACGATCTAAAAAATCTACTCTGGTGTTTGCATTACCTGCAGCAGGTAGTGAAAAAACTGAGATTAATTATAGAGTTATGCTAAAGAAAATTCTCGGTGTATAATTAAATTTTTAATGTTTTACAATGAAAACTGCATCTGTTAAAGAACCATCTGTTATTTCTGTAGATGAAACAGAAAACCCTCAGTTGACATCCGGTGATATCCTAGTACAAATGCAAGCATGTGGAATTTGTGGTTCTGATTTGGAAAAAGTTTTTGGACAGTATGGTCAGCCTTCGATGCGATTAGGTCATGAGCCCTCAGGAATTATCTTGGATGTTGGCTCTGATGTAACAGAATTCAAAAAAGGTGATAGAGTGTTTACCCATCATCATGTTCCTTGTTATGATTGTCATTTTTGTAATCATGGAAATGAAACAATGTGTCCAAAATATTCTGAAACAAACCTTTCTCCATGTGGATTATCTGAAGAATATGTAGTTCCTGCATGGAACGTTTCTCATGGTGGTGTTTTAAAAATTTCTGACTCTCTTAGTTATGAAGAAGCTGCAATGATTGAACCACTTGCATGCTGTGTTAGAGCCTGGTCTAAATTCTCTTATCAAGAAGGTGACTCTACTGCAATCTTTGGAGTTGGTCCTACTGGAATGATGCATGTAATGCTAGCTTGTGCAAAAAAATTCTCAAAAATCTTTTGTTTTGATGTAAATGACTTTAGATTAGATTTTGCAAAAAAATTCAATATTACTGATTCTATTTCTTCTATGGATGAAAATAGAAAACAAAAAATCTTAGATAATACTGATGGTCAAGGTGTAGATGTAGCAATTGTTGCTACAAGCAGTCTCAAAGCATTAGATGATGCTATAGATGTGACTAGAAAAGGTGGTGTCGTAATGATGTTTGGCGTTCCTTCAAAAGGTGCAAAATTAGATTTAGACATGAGTAAAATTTACTCCAAGGAAATAACTTTGGTAACTAGCTATGCTGCATCTGATGCAGATACTAAAGCAGCACTACATCTAATAGAATCTTCTCAAATTGATGTTAAACAACTAATCACTCACACTTATTCCATTTCTGACACTCAAAAAGCATTTGATCATGCACGTACTGGTGAAAATGCAATGAAGATAATCATTACAAAATAAGAAAGGCTTAAGAAGGGATTTTCATTCCTTCAAAATCGAAGAATTATGGATTGGGGATTACAAAATAGAATTTCTAGAATAATTAAACCACGAAATAATCGTGCATTAATGTTGGCAGTAGACCATGGATACTTTCTTGGTCCAACTGAAAAACTTGAAAATCCAGAAAAAGTAATTGCACCACTATTGAAATATTGTGATTCTTTAATGGTTACAAGAGGTGTTCAAAGAACATCTGTTCCTGCAACCACTGATACTCCTATGGTGTTGAGAGTTTCTGGCGGTTCAAGTATTATTGGAGATGATTTATCTCAAGAAGACATTACAGTATCAATTGAAGATGCACTTAGACTAAATGCTAGTGCTCTTGCAATGTCTATCTTTGTTGGTTCAAAATATGAATATCAAACTGTTGTAAATCTTGGAAAATTAGTCAATGAAGCAACAAAATATGGATTACCTGTTTTAGCAGTTACTGCAGTTGGAAAAGAACTTGGTAAAGATGCCCGTTATCTTTCATTAGCATGTAGAGTAGCTGCTGAACAAGGGGCACATATTGTCAAAACATACTATTGTGATAATTTTGAAAAAGTCGTTCAATCATGCCCTGTCCCAATTATAGTTGCAGGTGGAAAGAAAATTCCTGAACGTGATGCTTTACAATTAACTTTCAATGCAATCAAAGCTGGTGCTGTAGGTGTAGATATGGGCAGAAACATCTGGCAATCAGAACACCCTGTCTCTATGATTAAAGCAGTTAGAGAAATCGTTCATGGAAATCTAAATGTTGAACAAGCTTTCAAATTATATCAAAAATTAGTCAGTGAAGAACCAAAGAATAATCCTAACCAAAACAAATCAAACAATCCTAACCAAAACAAACCAAACAATAATCCTAACCAAAACAAATCAAAGAAACCAAACAACCCTAACCAAAACAAACCAAACAA
>CALFHG010000092.1 GCA_937875805.1 uncultured Nitrosopumilaceae archaeon | reverse complement strand
TGTTAACTGTTGGATTATTGTCAGGTTCTCCAGGTAATGCATTAAACGCCAAAGTCCTAAAGTCTGATGATTCAATAAATGAAAGAGATGACATTATAGTTGCACCAGTGAATGCTGCTGGACCTGCTGCACCTGAATCACCTGCCATCATTGCTACAACTGGAGGAGGTGTTGAAATCCAATAATCCCACATACCAAAGAATATGACTCCACCAACAAGGCAGATACCTAGCATAATTATCATCATTTTTCCAACTCTAGATGAGGTCGTTCTGTAAACTTGGGAATTATCGTGACTCATTTCATATATCTCCTAATGTGATGGGTTCTTTGCCTCAAATGGATAATAGTATTTCCCACCGACACCAAATGGGTCTTCGGTATTTGCAAGTGCTCCTTTTCCGGAACTGTAAATCATGTTTGCTAAGAAGATTACCATACTGACGCCGATAATCATTGCTCCTACTGTTGCAATTTGGTTCATAGCAATCCATTCAGGGATTGGTGGATAATCGAAAACTCTTCTTGGCATTCCATACAAACCAAGTACGTGTTGGGTAAAGAACACTAGAACTGTACCAATAAATGACATTACAAAGTGAACTTTGCCCATTTTTTCATTGTACATTCTTCCAGTTACATATGGGAACATGTAGTATAGGAATCCAATTGAACCAAATGCAATTGTACCCATCACAAAGAGATGGAAGTGACCTACTACCCAGTATGTGTCGTGTGTCGTAAAGTCTAATGGCATAGCGGCATTTGCAACACCACCTGCGCCTGCAGAGAAAAACAATGCAATTCCACCAACTGCCCACATCATTGGGGTTGAGAATTTGATTCTACCATTCCACATGGTTGCTATAAAGTTGAATACGTGCATTGCTGATGCTGGAACTGCTGCAAGGGTTCCTACCATGAATACGGTTTTTTCAGTAAATGACATTCCGGTTGCGTACATGTGGTGTGCCCATGATGAGAAACCGACAATAGATAACAAAACAAATGCAAAGACACCAGAATTATAACTGTAAATTGGTTTTCTTGAAAATCTTGGAATAATTTCATACATCATACCAATTGCAGGAATTACCAATACATACACTTCAGGATGGAATGTAAACCAAAACAAGTGTGCATATGCAATTGGATCCCCACCCATTGCAGGATTGAAGAATCCACTTACACCAAGTCTGTCAGTTAACAACATCAAAAGTGCGGCTGCAAATGTTGGAATTGCAACAAGGATAATCATAGATGATGATAAGAAAGACCATGCTAACAATGGGACTTGACCAATTGACATGTCAGGATGTTTACATTTCAGAATTGTAACGATGAAATTGATTGCACCCAATACTGATGAAATACCTAAAATCTTTAATCCAAATATCCACATGTCTGCTGCAGGACCAGGTGCACTGATGATAGAATATGGTGGTGTTGCATACCATGTAAAATCTGCAAAACCTAACCAAATTAGTGCTCCAGCAGGTGGAATCATCCAAAATGCAATTGCATTAAGTTTTGGATATGCCATGTCTTTGTATCGAACCATAATTGGAACAAAGTAGTTACCAACTGAAGATGCAAAGGGCAAGATAAATAAGAAAATTAACGTTGTACCGTGAACTGTAAAAATTCTGTTAAAGGTCATTGCGTCACCAATAATTTGTGCGCCAGGTAAGAACAATTCTGCTCTAATTGCAAGAGCTAGTGAACCACCTAAGAACAAGAATGCTAGTGATGTAATTAGGTATAGTAAACCAACATCAGTATGATGTGTTGAGAACATTATTTGCCAAATTGGACGTGGCTTTTGTAATTCTAGAACCATTAGATAATCTCCTCAAAACTAATCATTGAAAGTTGCGATAAAAGCGTTGTCAAGATGATGGTGCCTCCACATATAATGTTCCACGCATGTTATAGTGAATTAATCCACAGTACTCTCTACATTGAATATCATGTTGACCAACTTCTGTTGGTGCAAACCATACAGTGTTTACTCTACCAGGAATTGCATCCATTAAAACAACATAATCGTGAATGTTAAAAGAATGATTAACATCTTTTGATACTATCTCAAATTTGTAAGCCTTGCCAACTTCAACATGTAGTTCACCAATTTCTTTTGTACCATCTTCATGTTCAAAAGTCCAGAACCATTGTTGTCCAGTTACAATAATTGTTTTAGCATCTGCAGGAACATGTTCAATGAGTCGTTCTGCTTCCCAAGCTTCTGCACCTACCCAAACCATTAGAGCAATCACAACTGCGACGTAAATCCATTCAGGCCAATTAGAATGTCCTGACATTATTACCAGTCAGTTCCCTCATATGGAGTTGGTTTTGCTTGTGGATGAGATTCTCTGAATCTCCAGCATTGCCAAATCATTGTTCCAGATACTACTGCACCAACAGTAAATGCTACGGTCATTAATCTATAAAATAAATTCCAAATAATCACTCTACGATCAAGGTATTCTCCAGGTTCATCACCTGCAGCAAATACTAAGTCTACAGCTGGAATGATCATCAAAACTGCCAATACTAAGAATAGTCCAACTAATTTCATAGCAATTGAATGACGTGACCTATAATTTCTATTTAAGGGTTTTCAAGATTACTAGCTACCAATCCTGATCGAACCGAGATGGATGCATTACATTAAGTCCGGAAATTGAGAATTTTTGTTCTTTTTCTCTAAAGATGTTAAGGGATGCATTTGCAATGATTAACTCAAAGAGATTGGTAGGGGATAAATCCACTATTGTTGAAAGCATGGCTTTGATTGGGTCCATATGTGTTACAAGGACCACATTTTCATCAGGATGCTTTTCAGTGACATGATTTACAATTCCTAAAACTCGTTTTTTAACTTGATCAAAAGTTTCTACTCCATTGTGAGCAATTTCTAATTCACCATTATAGAATTTCATAAAGACATTACCATGACTGGTAAAAATTTGATCATATGGCATTCCAGTAAATTTTCCCATATCAAGTTCAATTAATCGCTCATCAATTGTAACATCAATTGAATTATGTTTACCAACAATTTCTGCAGTATGTTTTGCTCTTTGAATAGGACTAGAATAAATTGCTGAGACATTCATGTGTTCAAGTAATTCAGCAGTATGTTCTGCTTGTTTAATTCCAATTTCAGTTAATGGAACTCCTTCTGTTCGTCCAGCAAGAATTCTGTCAGTGTTATTTTTTGCCTGCCCATGTCTGAGGAATATAATCTGTCCCAATTTGATCGATTTTTAAATAAAGATAATAATAAGATTGTCCGTCAGATATCATGAAAATTGGAATTATTGGAGGAACTGGTGGAATGGGTAAAGGATTTGCTTTGAGATGGTCACAAAACAATGATGTTATTATTGGTTCAAGAGATGCTGCAAGAGCATCTGAATCAGCTGTAGAATATACTAATCTTGCAAAAGAAGCATTTGGAGAAATTAAAGGAACAATTACTGGAAACGATAATGTTTCAGTTGCAAAAGAAAGTGATGTTTTGATTTTATCAATTCCATATGAAAATATTGATTCTGTATGTTCAGGGATTTTATCAGAAATTAAAGATAGTTGTGTTGTTGTATCTCCAATTGTTCCAATGACAAAAACTGATGTAGGATTTGAGTGTGTTTCAATTAAAGAAAGTAAACCATTTTCATACAAACTTGTTTTAGAACATATGAAAGATAAATCAAAACTTGTTTCAGCATTTCATGTAATTTCTGAGAAAAAGCTAGTCAATCCCACACTAGAATTAGATTATGACATCTTTGTTTGTGGAGATGATAATGATTCAGTGCAGGTAGTTAATGGCTTGATTGATGAAATCAAAGGATTAAGAGCAATTTACTTGGGACCAATTGAATTGTCATATCTTGCAGAAATGTCTACTCCATTGTTGCTAAATGCAATGATTAGAAACAAGATAAAGAATCCAGGTATCAAGATTATCTAATTTTATTTTCATTAATCATGAGTCACGAATATTATAGACGGGGTAGAAATTGGTTTACTGCAATTGGTGTACTTTTTTGTGTGATGGGAGGAATAGTTCTCATACAGCAGTTATTGATATGGGGAATAGAATTTGTCGAAGAGTTTTTGTTAAATGGGGAATTTACAAATGAAAAAGTATCTGCTGCAATGTTAGGCTTTGGGATT
>CALFHG010000091.1 GCA_937875805.1 uncultured Nitrosopumilaceae archaeon | reverse complement strand
TGTTGATCATAACCAGTAATTACAGATGCATGTTGTGTAATTTCAGGAATTCCTGGAAGGATAACAATTGGTGGAATTCCTAAATCAATAACTTTCTTTAATTCATTTAAAGACGAATGAACTATTTTGCATGTTAAACCATGTCTTTCTGCAATTTCTATTCCCTCAATTAGAATACTACCATCAAATCCAGAATATTTTTTTGCAGATTCTATGGCTTCAGCCATAGGTAAATCAATATTCCAATATTTTGATACTACATTAATTGGTAAAGGAAGACAAATATTTTCATCTTCTACAAGAGGTAAAAGTAATTCATGATTTTCTTCTTCCATAAAATTAAGAAATTTTGAGAGTTATTAAAATCAATCAAAGAGAGCAGAATTTTTCAATTAAATTATTACCATCTTGACTCATTTCAGGATGAAATTGAGTTCCAAAAATTGGCTTTTTTTCATACTGAATAATTTCATTTTTACAATTCTTTGATTCAGCAAGAGTAACTAAAACACTAGGTAATTTAGATATCTCATAGCTATGACTTTCAAAAACATCTAAAGGATCACTACATAATGAATTATCTCTTAAAATTTGAATTGATTCAATTCCTTTTTGAGGATGTAAAGTTTTTTTAATTGTCCCACCCAAAGTGAGTGCTAAAATTTCTGCACCATAACAAATTCCTAGTAATTTATTATCATTTTTAATGCAATGTCGTATAATTTTAGAATTGATTTCATTAATCTTTTTTTCATTTTTTTGCCTTCCAGAAAGTATGAAAGAATCATAATTTGAAAGTAAATTCAAGTTTAAAAATTGTGGTGATTGTTTTTCAAATAAAATATTTTTCTTACTTAAAAAATCAGTTAACTGTTTTGTATAGATAGAGCCGTTATCAACAACAAGCAGCAATTAGTTGCCTACCTCAATTGAGACATAATGTATCTCAGGAAGTCCATCTTTTACAAATACAGTTCCAATGTTGAGATTAGTATCTTCTTGCCACATGAATACTCTGTCACTACGTGGTTTTACAAAGTCATCAATGAATTCAGATAAGAATTCTTCAGCATCTGCACGATCACTTTCAGTAAAGAAGAAGAGTTCTCCTTCATTAAATGATAGTGGAATCTGAATAGATGTAGGTTCAGAAACAGAAATACCATTTGTTTCAAACACTGATTTTATGATATCAATTCTATCACTTCTAACTAACTCAACATAATCATCATCAGCAGTAGTTGTAGTTGATGCTACACCAGAAACTTTCTTCAAATATGCTTCAAATGCTTCTTCTTGGGTTTGACCTAATCCAACGAAATATTCTCCATTAAATGCAGCACCTACTGCTGCAATAGTTCCTAGTTGAGCAACTACACCACCAGCACCTGCAGTGTATACAGGAATAAAGTAAACATCATGATCACCTACACGATACAAAATATTATCACCAATTCTTGGATTTCTCAATAATGT
>CALFHG010000090.1 GCA_937875805.1 uncultured Nitrosopumilaceae archaeon | reverse complement strand
CCGTGTTTCTTGATGTGCCCTAACACTTCCATTCTTTTTAAAATTTCTTTTAGTTTAGTTCTGTTGAATCTTTTTTTATTATTCAAACATGTTTGCCATAAATCTCCAAAATAGTTTTTTTCATCATTCATACATTCTAGAATATAATCTATTGAAATTATCTGCATGGTCTACCTCTTGATTGGAATTATTTATTGGTGATGACCATAAATTTTGTATTTCACTGAGCCTGTTTGTGACTTTGAGGTATGAAAACTGAGTATTTTGTACATGTTTCTTACTTGCTAATGTAATGAATGTCTAGATGCTAATCAAAATTGTATATGCTGTTTCATGATGAAGAATTAGATGAGGAAGAATTGAACAAATTCTTTGCAAAATTTGATTCTAAGACTATTGAATTAATTCAACAAGAATACCAAAATGATTGATACTAATTTTTACTTATTTTGATAAGGATTTTTTCGCCCTTGTTTGAATTGTTCTGATATACCGTTCTTGTTTTGTACCCTTGTTTCAGAAGACATCCGTTCAAAATTGATACCCATGGTAAAGAGTGACCACTGTTTAATTTTGATTCTACTGTTATGTTTTTGGTGTTTGCTTCAAAATTAACATGGCCTGAACATGTAATTTGCATCACTGCATCAATAATCTCAATTACGTCATCTAGTGTTTTTGTTTTTAAAGAAATTCCATTCTTATCTAAAAGTTTGAACATGTCTGCTTCTGATTTTTTAGATATCATTGCAGAGTCTAGTAAATATAGTAGACCTGATTCGTTGACAATTTTAATAATTTTGTAAATCTCTTGTGCTTCAGTTTTTGTCATGTCTGCCAAAGCTTTTGTCTTTGTTGCATTTTTCCAAATATTTGAAAACATTTTCTCTTGGTTCATACCTAAAATATCTGTAGATGAAAAAATTGCACCTTTACCATTCTCATTATTTATCATTAGTAATTCTGTTTCATCAAAAATAAAACAGTTCTGTGTAATCTCTGATACTCTGATTTCTACTCCGTCAGGAATCACTCTAAATGATTCAGAACAAATTTGAGATGATGGTACTAGAACTTTGACCTCTAGATTTCGACGTAACACTGATAATAATTGTCCTTTACATTCAGATAATAATTCAAAACCCCATTGATCTGTCATGATTTTAATTGATGATTTTGATCCTTCAATCATTGTTTGTAATTGTGATAGGACATTATTTGCACTCAAATGAAAATATCTTTTTTCTTCAGAACCTCGTGATTTTCTACTGTCTTCACTTGCTTTCTTTAAATTTGAAATCAGTGTGTTCATTGCATTTACTTTATTGATTTGCTCATGAATTATTCCGTCAAAGGCATCTTCAGGAGCAATTGCTGTACACATGATGGGTTTACTTTTTGAAATAATGGCTAGTTTTTTACTTTCCAATTTTAATAATGTTGGATAAATTTTAGTTCGTGGAATCTCTGAATAATATGCTAATTCGCTTGCTGAAATTGTGCCCTTTGCAATCAATGCCACATATGCCTGTGCTTCATACTTGCTTAATCCAAACTCTTCTAGGCTTACTGTCAAAACATGCTCATTTACCATGATTATTATCGATTTATTATTAGGTAAAATTGAGAGCTAAATTCCTTTACACAAGTACTCAAAAAAAATCAAAATTGTATCTGTTGATGGGTGTAACTGTGGTTACTAAATTATTTGTTACACCGTCCTCAAATACAAAATCTAGAAGTGCTAATTGTTATGTTGGTAAAATGCAGTGTTGATTCAATTGATGTTGGAAATATCTCTCACTCTGTAACTCTAGTTCCAAGATTCGAATATTCTATAAACCTGTTAGATGACATCATTGATGTTCTCTTTAGTAAACAAATTGAATTAAAAGAATCAAACCAAGATTTAATTCATGATTTTAATGAATCAGATAAGATTCAAGTTGATGCCTTGAAACTAGAACACTTGATAGTCTATTCTTTAGAAATTTTATTACATGTTAAAAAAAATATGAGGCGAATTTCTAATATTAGTAGTATTCCTGAAGTTCTTCCATCTTCAATTCCTATGATTAGAACTGTTAGTGCACAATTATTTGGTATTGTTCCAAATTGTAGTCAAAAATTATCTGAAATATCTGTTCATTTGGGCAGTATTGTAATTGATTCTGCTGCTTTAACTACAGCAAGATTTGATTTTAGTCAATCCAATGTTGAATCTGCTGCATTGTTAAATGAAGTAAAATTGATGGCTGACTGTAAATTAAATAAGCAGTATCCTAATCTTGATTTTTTCAAATTATGCAATACCTGATATGTTAAATCAAAAACGTGATTTCTTAAAGGATATGGATAGTATTAGATCAATTTCTTCAAAAATTGATAAAAAAATATCTGAAATAAGATCATCTGATGATTCAAGAATCGATAAACTTTCTTTAGAAGAATTACAAGATTTGGATAAAATTGTTGGAATTGCTGATTTTATGATGTGTAAATATGCAGACAAAAAAGAAATGCGCTCAATTTTAAAGCATTTTACTAGTATTATTACAGAGACTGCTGAATCTCTTGAATATTTGGATGATGATGTATCTGTATTGATACTCTCAGCTGAGGATTCAATTAACAAGGTCAAAGAAATGCATACCAATATCTCTGAGACATCTGATTTTAAAAAAAAATATCATGATGGCCCTGACTATAATGAACATGAAACAAGTTCAATTAATTTAACCAATTTTGCGACAGAGATTAACACTATACAATACCAACAAAATTCTCAAGAGGAAACTGCGTAGGTATTAGAATGAGTTTAGCCCCCCAAGAATTAGAAAACACAGCAAGCAAATATGCTTCTGAAGCTATCAAATTTGACTCTCAAGGTGCACGTGGAATGGCAATCAGTCAATATCAACAAGCAATTGATGTGTTAGTAAAATTATTACAACTTTATCCTGCCAGCAGATCTAATCAAATTTACAAAGACCGATGTAACTCTTATCACAATAGAATTACTGCACTACAACAGGCTCATGGTGTAGAGCCTGCAGTTGACCCAAAGGCATCCCCTGATGAACAAAAGAATTCTGTTCAGAGACAAGAAAATGAAAATGATTTTGAAGAATTAATTATGAAAGAAAAACCTGATGTTACTTGGGACCAAGTAATTGGTTTAGATGATGCTAAAAGTGCATTACGTGAATCAATCGTATATCCTACTAAAAGACCTGATTTGTTTCCTCTTGGATGGCCAAAAGGAATGTTACTTTACGGTCCACCTGGTACAGGAAAAACAATGCTTGCAGCAGCTACTGCAAATGAAATGGATGGATATTTCATAAATGTGGATGCATCATCTATGATGAGTAAATGGCTTGGTGAGGCAGAAAAGAATGTCTCAAAATTATTTGCTATGGCAAGAAAGTATGCTGAGAAAGAAGGTAAGCCTGTTATTTTGTTTGTAGATGAAGTAGATTCTTTGTTAGGATCTAGAAGTAGCGAAGTTGGTGGGGAAGTTAGAACTAAAAATCAATTCTTAACAGAAATGGATGGTGTTAACAGTAAAGGTAAACAATTGATGCTGTATGTAATTGGTGCAACAAACAAACCGTGGAGTCTTGATTGGCCTTTTCTTAGACGATTCCAAAAGAGAATCTATGTGTCATTACCTACTCTAGAAGCACGAAAGAATTTATTTGATCAATACACTGCACCTTTAAGCAAAAATCTCAATGTAAATAATACTGAACTAGCTAAATTATTTGATGGATACAGTGCAAGTGATATCAAAGATGTCTGTCAAGCAGCACAGATAAAGACTGTACATGAAATTTTCAATGCTGCAGATTATCATGAACCTGTTGAAGGTGAGGAACCAGTACAGCCAAGAGCACTGACAACATCTGATTTTAAAGATATTATGGCAAGAAGAAAACCTAGTGTTTCACTTGAAATGATTCGCGCTTATCACAAGTGGAGCGAAGAGTTCCAAGCCCTCTGATCGTTTAATTTTATCATGCGATCAGTTTTTTGAATTTCATTTACGCATAAAACTTAAATTCACAATAACTCGGACTTGACGAGGGTTACAATTACTACAAAGAAATCAAGCCATGCAAACAAGTTTGGGAAACTGATCTTTGATGATGGTACTGTTCTTGACGGTCAAGGTTTTGGTTATTCTACATCTGTTTTTGGAGAAATTGTTTTCAATACTGGGATGGTCGGCTACACTGAGGCTCTAACTGATCCTTCGTATAATGGTCAAATTCTTACCTTCACATATCCTCTTGTTGGAAATTATGGTGTTCCAGATCCGTCTATCCTTGATGAAGATGGAATTTCAAAATTCTTTGAATCTGATAAAATACAAATTCGCGGTCTAGTTGTTCATGAATTATCATTAACTGCAAGCCATTGGAATCTTTCTATGACTTTGGATGAATGGATGAACAATGAAAAAGTGCCTGGCATCTCAGGAATTGACACTCGTGAATTAACGAAAAAACTTCGGACTAGCGGAGTAATGATGGCAGCTCTTGTAGTTTCTGATACTGAAATAGATGTTGAATCTATTAAAAAACAATTACAGTCTGCAAAGCATTATGATTCTGAACAATTCATGGATGTTGTTTCTACAAAAGAAGAACAAATCTATGGCAATGAAGAAAAATCTGTTGTAGTGATTGACACTGGTGCAAAAAATGCTATTTTGAGAAATATTCGTGAATTGGGTTACAAGGCAATTTTAGTTCCTTGGAATACTTCTTATGAAAAACTAATGTCTTATCATCCTAAAGGTGTTGTTCTTAGTAGTGGACCTGGTGATCCA
This sequence comes from uncultured Nitrosopumilaceae archaeon, assembly GCA_937875805.1. Taxonomy (GTDB): domain Archaea; phylum Thermoproteota; class Nitrososphaeria; order Nitrososphaerales; family Nitrosopumilaceae; genus Nitrosopumilus. The sequence goes on along the minus strand of CALFHG010000090.1, from coordinate 3,717 downwards.
CAAAAATGTCCTGACACAATTGATACTGCAAAAAAATTAATTGAAAATAATATTCCTACATTGGGTATTTGTTTGGGTGCTCAAATAATTGGTATTGCCGGAAACACTGAAACTTATAAACTAAAATATGGTCATCGTGGTCAAAACAAACCTTGCATTAATTTAGAAAATAATCAAGTATATGTTACTAGTCAGAATCACGGATATGGTATTACCCCTGAATCTATAGAAAAATCTGATTTCAAATTATGGTTTACAAATGCAGATGATAAAACAGTTGAAGGAATAAAACATAAAAAGCAAAATTGCATAGCAGTACAGTTTCATCCTGAAGCTGCCCCTGGTCCTTTTGATTGCAAGTTCATCTTTGAAGAACTAAAAAATCTAATGGAGAAAAAATAATTGCCAAAGAATGAATCACTAAAGAAAATCCTTGTACTGGGAAGTGGCGCAATTAAAATTGGCGAAGCTGGCGAATTTGATTACTCTGGAAGTCAATGTCTAAAAGCAATACATGAAGATGGAATTAACAGTGTTCTAATTAATCCAAATATTGCCACTATCCAGACTGATACTAGATTTGCAGACAAAGTGTATTTGCTTCCTGTTAATGCAGAGTATGTTGAATCAATTATTGAAAAAGAAAGACCTGATGGAATTATGTTGGCATATGGGGGTCAAACTGCTCTAAATTGTGGAGTGAATTTGGATGAATCTGGTATATTGAAAAAATATGGTGTAAATGTACTGGGGACTCAGATTCCAGGCATAAAGAGAACTGAGGATAGACAGCTTTTCAAAGATTCTATGAAGGAATGCCGAGTACCTGTTCTAAAAAGTAAAACTGTAACTAATTTTGAAGATGCTAAAAAGGCAGCAGAAGAACTTGTTTATCCTGTAATTATTCGTGTCGCATATACACTTGGGGGACGAGGTGGGGGTGTTGCCTATAACGAAATTGAATTACATGAAATTGTTGAGCGTGGTATCAAAGCAAGCCTTGTTGGTCAAGTGTTAGTGGAGGAATACATTGGTCATTGGAAACAAATTGAATATGAGGTAATGCAAGATTATGATGGAAATAATGTTATAGTTTGTAATATGGAAAATGTGCTTTCAATGAAAGTTCACACAGGTGATAACATTGTAGTTGCACCATCACAAACAATTGATAATCATGAATACCACATGTTACGTTCTGCAGCATTACGTGCAACAAAACATGTCGGAATAGTTGGTGAATGTAATATTCAATATGCTCTATCTCCTGATTCTGATAAATATGTTGCAATTGAGATTAATCCTAGACTTTCTCGTTCATCTGCTTTGGCAAGCAAAGCTACTGGGTATCCCTTAGCATACATGTCTGCAAAAATTGGACTTGGTTATAATTTATCTGAACTAGTAAATAGAATTACAAAAAATACTACTGCATGCTTTGAGCCATCTCTAGATTACATTGTGTGCAAACATCCTAGATGGGATTTTGATAAATTTGAACTAGTAAATAGAAGACTAGGACCTACAATGAAATCTGTTGGAGAAGTAATGGCAGTTGGTAGAACCTTTGAGGAATCATTTCAAAAAGCAATTCGAATGTTAGATATTGGAAATGATGGATTAGTTTTGAATCGTACAAATGGAATTAAATATACTGAAGAAGACATTGAACACAAATTATCTCATCATGATGATCATGTTCTTTATCATGTTGCAATTGCATTAAAGATGGGAATTTCAATTGACAGGATTTATGAATTATCTACTGTTGATCCTTGGTTTATAGAAAAAATACAAAACATTGTAACAGTTGAGGGCAAACTCAAAGATTCAGAACTTGATGAATCCCTTATGTGGGAAGCTAAAAAAACAGGCTTTTCAGATAAGCAAATTGCACGTGCAAAGGACAAAACTCCTGATGAAATTCGTGATTTGAGAAAGAAATTAGGCGTAATTCCTTCAGTTAAACAAATTGATACACTTGCAGCAGAATGGCCTGCAGTTACAAATTATTTGTATTTGACATATGGTGGCCATTCTAATGATATTGTAATCCCTCAAGATGAAAAGGGCATTGTTGTACTTGGTGCAGGGCCATACAGAATTGGAAGTAGTGTTGAATTTGATTGGGGTACTGTTAACATGGTTTGGGGCCTTCAAGAAAATGGAGAGAAAAGTGTTTCAGTGGTGAATTGCAATCCTGAAACAGTTTCAACTGATTATGATATTTGTACACGGTTGTACTTTGAGGAATTAACTCAAGAAAGAATTTTAGACATTACTGAATTTGAACATCCAAAAGGAATCGTTACTTGTGTTGGAGGTCAAACTGCAAATAACTTGACTCTTGGTCTTGCACAACATGGCGTAAATATTTTAGGTACAAGTGCACAAGATGTTGATAGGGCAGAAGACCGTTCTAAATTCAGTGCAGAACTTGACAAACTTCACATACAGCAACCACGTTGGCAAGCATTTTCAAATCTAAATGAAGCAAAATCTTTTGCTCTAGAAGTAGAATTCCCTGTAATTGTAAGGCCTTCGTATGTTTTGTCCGGGGCTGCCATGAAAGTTGTTTGGTCTCAAGAAGAACTAAAAACATATGTCAAAGAAGCAACTGATGTATCCCCTGATCATCCTGTTGTAATTTCTAAATTCATGTTAAATTCACTTGAAGTAGATGTAGATGGAATAAGTAATGGCAAAGAAGTTGTGATTGGTGCAATTGTTGAACACATTGACAGTGCAGGTGTTCATTCTGGAGATGCTATGATGGTAATCCCACCATGGCGTCTAAGTAACAAAACCATTGATACAATTAATGAATATTCAAAAAAGATTGCACTAACATTTAATGTCAAAGGACCGTTTAACCTACAATTCTTAGTCCATGATGATCATGTCTATGTAATAGAACTAAACATTCGAGCATCACGTTCAATGCCATTTGTATCAAAATTAGTTAAAACAAACCTGATTTCTCTTGCTGCCAAGGCCATATTGGATAAACCTCTGCCTAAAATCCCTGAAAATAAATGGCAAAAAATTAGCAACTATGGAATTAAGGTTCCACAATTCTCCTTCATGCAATTGGAGGGGGCTGATATTAGATTGGGTGTTGAAATGCAATCTACTGGTGAGGCTGCATGTTTTGGAAATAGTTTCTATGATGCATTATCAAAAGGACTAACGTCTGTCGGTTATAATCTTCCAGACAAAGGATCCGCCCTTGTAACAGTAGGTGGTGCACAAAATAAAGAAAAATTAGTTGCAACTATAGCAAAACTCAAACATTTGGGATTCAAAATTTTGGCAACCGAGCATACTGCAGAATTCTTGAAAGAAAGAATTGGTGAAGTTGAAATTGTACATAAAATTTCAGAACCTGATAGAAAACCAAACATTTCTGATTTACTGTATGAGCGAAAAATTGACTTTATCATAAATATTCCAAGTACATCCACATTAGAAAAATATGTTGGAATGCTTGATGATGAATATCAAATTAGACGCAAATCCCTTGAATTGGGAGTTCCTGTGTTAACTACTATTGAATTGGCTGATTCTTTTGTAAAAACATTAGAGTGGTTAAGGAATAATAAAACCACAAAAGAACCAATTGAACCTTATGACGAGTATGAGTAATTATACAAACGTGGATTGAATCTTAATTGTATCTAACTTGTACCATGAATGAAACTTTGATGATGAAATATG
>CALFHG010000089.1 GCA_937875805.1 uncultured Nitrosopumilaceae archaeon | reverse complement strand
TGTCGTGTATAAACTCACTTTAATTATGAAATTAAAATAAAGAAAATGATTTGGCACTTAGGCCATATCTAATGCTCTAGAATGTTTTCTTGTATGTGGTCTTTCACCTGCATACTTTCTTCGCATGTGTCCAGATGGTCTTCCATAGATTAGTTCTAGGAACCATGACTCATGCTCGATCTCTTCAGCTAGGATATCTTTTGCAATATCATATGTTACTGGGTCTTTTCCAAATGTTATTTGGCAAATTTTATTCCAGTTGACAATTGCACCTTGCTCTGCTTTGAGACATTTTTCTAGAATTGCTTTATGATCTGTTGGATTTGTTGGAAGTTGTAGGAATTCACAACCTGAAATTTTGATAAATTCAGTTGCATCATTTGGGAGAATTCCACCTAATTGATAGATTCTCTCAAGACATGATTCAAAGTGACTAAGATCTTCTAATCTTGCATCTTCGATGATTCCTTTCAATCCTTCACCTTCCATACCTGTACAATGTGCTCTGAGATTGGTAAAGTAATAGTATGCAGTAAATTCTACTGCTGCATTTTTGATTAATTCCTTTAACAACTCATCTACATCTAGGCCATTTTGTTTTAGAACGTTAATTCCAACAACATTTGGGGTTGATTCAGACATTTGTTTATGGGATTTTTAATTGTAATAAAAATATTACATTCATTTTCAAAATCTATTCTACAGAAATTCTGATTTTTTGGCCATCAATGTCATCTTCTTTGTATTCTTTACATGATTCTGTAAAGTTGACCTGTTTTACTCTAACCAAAAATGCCAATTCATCTGATTTCTCTTTCATCATTTCAAGTGACTCTTCATCTAATTCTAAAATTGATGCCACATCTAAAACATCTGTTGGGGTGTACCCTTTCTCTTTTCTAAGTGTTTGAAGTCTTCTTGCAATGTCTTTTACTAATCCTTTTGCCATCATCTCTTTGTTTCTAGATGTTGAAATAATTACCGTATAGTTGTCTCTTTTTGCAACTGCAAAATTTTCACTTGCATCAAAGTCTATAATGAAATCTTCACTATCTAATGAAATTATTTCTCCATCTAGGTTGAAATCATATTTACCCTCTTTTTGCAATGATGAAATTATTTCATCTGGATTTGTTTCATTGAATGTTGAGACAAGTTTTCCCATGAGTTGTTTTGCTTTTGGTCCTATGCGTTTTCTTTCTAATTCTGCTATTCCTTTAACTGGCAATCCTAATTGTTTTAATTCTAAAATTTGTTCTAATCCTGATTCTTTTTCTGTTTCAATGATTGCAACTTTTTCAACATTAAGTTGAGATTGTAATAGTTCAGATAATGATTCGAGTTTATTTTTCTGACCTTTCTTTACACAAATTTGTGCTTCATTAAGTGGCCATCTTCTCTTTAGTTTTCCTTTCATTCTTGCAGCTGATGACACTGATACTACATCTTTCATAATGTCAAATGATTCTTCAATTTCTTCATTGACTAAATCTTCTTGATACGTTGGCCACTTGTCAAGTAGAATGCTTTGTTTTCCATTAAATGTGGATTGGTAAAGATATTCACTTGTAAATGGACATAATGGATGAATCAATATGTCTAGAGTTTTGAGAACTTTACTAAGAACTGCATAGATTGATAATCGTCTGTTCTTCTTTTCTTCGTCTTCATCCCATAGTTCTCCTCTTGTAATTGGGATGTAAATCTGACTAAGATTGTTAATTATGAACTCATCAATTGCTTTTGCACCTTCATGGAATTTACAGGATTCATTTTTCTCAGTTAGAATTTGAATTAATTTTTGTAGTTTAGATAAGAGCCAGATGTCTGGGGGTGTCAACAAGTCATTTTGCTTTGCCCATTCTATTGTGTTTGTTTGGTCAAAATTATCATATTTACTATTTTGTTGAAAGTACAAATGAAGATTGAATAATGTGTTAATTACCTGATACGGTCTTGACATTAATTCATCTGTGCTGAAACTTAGTGGTTCAATTGGACTTGCTTTCCACATGAAATAGAATCTAATCAGGTCAACTGGATATTTTTGAAGTAATTCTGCGCCATCAAGAACATTACCTTTACTTTTACTCATTTTTCCTCCTTTATCATCTAATACGTGTCCTTGAAACAAGAATGCTTTGTAAGGTGGAGTTGCAGTATTGTTTAAAATCACATTTTCAATAAGTAATGTGTATGCCCAACCTCTAGTTTGATCAATTCCTTCTGTGAAAAATGGTGCAGGAATTTCATTGGTATATTCTTCATCAGTTAATGATGAATATGGTGCAGACCCACTGTTATGCCAAGTATCTAAAACATATTCTTCTCTTTTTGTATTGACGCTATTGCATTTTTTACATTTTATTGTAATCTTGTCAATCCACGGTCTATGCAATTCAAAGTTTGGACCATCAGGTAATTTGTCTGCAGAATCTACAATATCTTTTCTAGTAAAGAACCAATTTTTCTCACCACAATCTTCACAATTCCAAACTGGAAGGGGGCAACCCCAAATCCTTTCTCGAGAAATACACCATGGATGTCTCTCTTTGATAATTCCAAGAAATCTATTTTTTGGTTGCTCAAAAAAGTATTCTACACTTTCTGCAGCATCAATTGCTTTGTTTTCTAATCTGTCTAATTTGTAAAACCATCCTCTTCTTGCAAGCCAGACAATTGGATGGTGTGATCTCCAACATAATGGATACTTGTGTTTAATTTTACCAATTTTTACTAGAGCATTGCACTCTTTTAGATCCTCAACTATTGGCCTGTCTGCATCTCTGACAAACATCCCTTGATATTTTCCTGCTTTTTCTGTAAATTTTACCTCATCATCAATAGGGCTGAAAATTTTGACTTTGCGTCTATTTGCAATTTTGATATCCTCCTCACCGTTTGCTGGTGATAGGTGGACCAGACCACTTCCAGTACTGGCATCCACAAATGTTTCAGATACTGCAACATGATAATTATCCAGTTTTGAAATTTCCTTTAGTTCTGGAATTAAATCTAATAATGGGTGAATGTATTTTTTCCCTTCAAATTCTGAACCTTTTACAGTTTTCTCAATTTCATATTTTTCAATTTTTACATCTGCCATGAACTCTTCTAATCTTGTTTTTCCAATAATCCAAGTTTCGTTTTCCACTTTGACATATGCATAGTCTTCTTTAGGTTGTAATCCTACCATTGCGTCAGTAACAAGGGTAAATGGCATTGTAGTCCAAACTATCAAAAATGCATCCTCCTCCACTAGTTTGACTTTATAGTATAGTGATGGGTCTTTGACTTCTTCATACCCTTGATTTACTTCTGCATGACTAAGTGATGTTTGACAACTTGGACAGTATGCAATTACAGTAAAGTCCTCTTCTAAAATATTATTTTCATATGCTTTTTTGAGTACTTGCCATTCTCTTTCAATAAATTCATCTCTAAAAGTCCAATATGCCTTTTCATGATTAAATGACATTCCAAGCATTCCATCTACCTCAACCCATGTTTTGTTGAATTTTCCTACAACTTTTTTACATTCTGAAACAATTCTTTCTATTCCAAATTCTCTGATGGCTACGCTTTTTCCTCCTGTAACTCCTAACTCTTTTTCAACTTGTAGTTCTACTGGGAGTCCTTGTGTGTCCCATCCTCCATTGAAAATTATTTTTTTCCCTTGTAAAGTATTAAATCTATACCATAAATCTTTGATTACTCTGCCTCTAAGATGACCTGCATGTGGAATACCATTCATTGTTGGTGGGCCCTCAATAAATCGAATTTTTTCACGTTCATCTGATGCAAAAATCTGTTTTTCCAAGTCAATAGTTTTGATATATTCTCTAACTTGAGATTCTATTGCCTTTGCATCAAATTTTGTGGAAAGTTCCATCTGGATTTTGAAATGTTTGTGGCATTATAAAGCTAAATTGATTTACTGAGACTTGGATTATATAATTGGGGGAATGATAATTTTTGTTGGTAAATGTATTAGTGATTGGTTCTGGTGGACGAGAACACGCCTTGTCATGGAAATTATCTCAAAGCAGTAAAGTTGAAACTATTTTCACTGCCCCTGGAAACGGTGGTACACAAAACAATATTCCAATTAATGTAGATGATTTAGATGGATTGGCAGATTTTGCTCAAAAAAATAATTGTTTTACTGTAGTTGGACCTGAAGATCCACTAGCTGCAGGAATTGTTGATAAATTTAACAAACTTGGTCTCAAAGTTTTTGGACCTTCTCAGAAAGCTGCTCAGCTTGAATCAAGTAAGATATGGGCAAAAGATTTCATGAAGCGAAATGAAATTCCATCTGCACGTTTTGAAATATTTGATGATGCTAAAAAAGCTCAAGAATACGTGGAATCCCTTGATTACAATGTAGTTGTAAAGGCTGATGGTCTTGCAGCAGGAAAAGGCGTCATTGTATGTAATAGTAATGATGATGCAATATCTGCGATTCAAACAATTTTGGTAAAAAAGACGTTTGGTGATGCAGGAAATAGAATAATTATTGAGGAAAGAATTGATGGGATTGAAGCATCATACATTGCTCTTTCTGATGGAGATGTTGCTATACCTATGGCTACCAGTCAAGATCACAAGAGAATTTTTGATAATGATGAAGGGCCAAATACTGGTGGAATGGGTGCCTATTCTCCAACTGCTATTATTGATGATAACTTGACTAAAATCATCCAAGAAGAAATTATTGAAAAAACAATTCATGCTATGAAAAAAGAAGGAATTGTTTTCAAGGGATTTTTGTATGCTGGTATAATGATTAGAGATGGAAAACCATTTGTTTTAGAATACAATGTTCGAATGGGTGATCCTGAGTGTCAACCAATTACAATGAGGATGGATTTTGATTTGTATGATTATCTTGTAGCTAGTGTTGATGGAACTTTATCTTCTTTACCTCTGGCTTCTTGGAAATTACAATCTGCAGTATGTGTTGTATTGGCATCAAAGGGATATCCTGAATCTTATTCTAAAAATGACGAAATAACTGGATTTGATTCTGTTTCTAATGGGGCAATTATTTTCCATGCCGGCACAAAAAAATCTGGAGAAAAGATTCTTTCAAATGGTGGACGTGTATTGGGTGTAACTGCATTAGGTGATAGTTTAGAATCTGCAATTACAAACGCATATGCTGCAATTGAAAAAATTACTTGGTCTCAGAAATACTATAGAACTGATATTGGTAAAAAAGGTCTTTCTTATCTTTGAGTCTGTATCATTTTATCTTCTGTAAGGATCCAATCCATTGGTATATCATGTTCTGATTTTGGAATTTTTTTAATGATTTGTTTTTCTAGTGTAAGGGAGATTGTTGTAATCTTGTTTTCTGCCAAAAATTTATCATAGAATCCATGACCGTACCCTAATCTGACTCCTGTGAAATCTATTCCTACAGTTGGTACTAAAATTACATCTAGATTGTTATCCATTGGACAATCCTCTTTAGGCTCCATAATGTCAAAACTACCTCGCTCTAGGCTTGAAAAACTGGTAATTTTCCTAAATTCCATATGATCCCCAATCACCTTTGGCAAAAAGACTTCTTTGTCTTCACTGAGTAATTCTTGAATTATATCTTGAGTGAATATTTCACTTCCTATTGGATAGTATGCCCCAACTTTTTGTGCATCTTTGAATGCATATATTTTCTTTAATTTTTTCTGAATATTCCCACTTGCAATTTTTAATAAATCATGAGATGTGTTATCTCTTGTTTCCAAAAGACGTGTTCGCAATGATTCTTTTTCGGGATTTTTATCCAATTTGACTCCCTAGTGATGCTGCAGTTATTGTATTTTTCAATAGCATTGCAACTGTCATGGGTCCAACTCCTCCAGGAACTGGCGTTGCAAATGATGCTTTCTGAATTATCTTGTCATAATCTGAATCTCCTACTAGTTTTTCTTGATATCTTGAAATTGCAACATCTATTACAATTGCTCCTTCTTTAATCATATCTGGGGTTAGTGTGAATTTGTTTCTGTCCCCTACTGCTGTAATAATGATATCTGCAGCTTGACATAGTTCTGTTAAATTTTTAGTTTTAGAATGACAAGTAATTACTGTAGCATTTTTTTCTAACAATAAATCCCTAACAGCATTTGCTGTTCTTAATATTCTTA
>CALFHG010000088.1 GCA_937875805.1 uncultured Nitrosopumilaceae archaeon | reverse complement strand
ACTGCTCCTGCACCTTGAGTCATTTCTCCACTAGAGCCCATATCATATTTGGCAATATCTGAAACTACAACTAGTGCATGTTTTCCTTCAGCTTCTCCTGCTCTAATCCAATTGGTATTATCATAAAGTGCATACGACCCACTAACACATGCAAATTTTGTTTCAACTCCTCCACAATGCTCAAATGAACCTTGACCGTACACTTGCTCAAGCATTCCAATTACATAGGAATTCATTGCCTTTGATTCATCAAATGCTGATTCAGTTGAAATGTATAATCTACCAATGTCATCAGGTGAAAGTTTATTTTTTTGCATGATTCGTAAACATGCATTTGCTGCAAGACAAGCTGGGTCTTGATTAGCATCAACAATTGCCATTTGTGAAACTCCTAGACCTTTTTGTAATTTTACTGGGTCTAGTCCTCTGTTCTCTGCAAAATCTGCAGCATCAATGTATAATCTTGGTATGTAAATTGCAATGTCATCTATTCCAGCTGTCATAAGCTTGCTCTCGAAAATTCATTAATAAGGATATTGGGTAAATTCTAACTAACTAGGAAGGGAATTTTAGTAAATTTTTTAATAAATTATGAATAAACTGATAGCGATTTACTATTTTTGTAATGCATTTTCAAAAACTTTCTCAAATGTGTCATAAGGCTGTGCTCCAAAAAGTTTAGTAGTTTTTCCATCAGAATCAATTACAAAAAATGCAGGTGTTCCAGTTATTCCCAAACTTTTTGCATCCTCATTACTTGCAAGAATTGTTTGCGAGTGAGTTCCATCTAACATACATTGAGTCCACACATCCATGTCTAGTCCAATTTCATTAGCAAATTTTTCAAGATTTTTTGATGATGCCCAACCGTTATTTTCTCCAGTCCAATTGGAATACAAAATATCATGATATTCCCAAAATAATTTTTGATCTTTTGCGCAATGAGCTCCATGTGAGGCATTAACTGAATCAGGACCTATGATGTTGTAATCTTTGAAAATTATCTTGACTTTTCCTGTTTCAACATAGTTTTTCAAAATATCGCCTTCAGTTGAATGAAAGAAAACATTACAGAAATGACATTGATAGTCCCCAAATTCAATTAATGTGACTGGTGCAGAAGGGTTTCCAAGTAATGGTGAACCATTTGCCAAAAATGTATTCATGGTGATTTTTGCCGGACCTACTTGTTGAACTGTTGGTGCAGGCTCTATCACTAGTTCTGTTTGACTTGAAATACCATCAAATCCTACAAAAGCAATAATTATTGCAATGGATGCAATTGCAGCACCTATTGCTAGTGAGGGACCATGAATCAATACGTTTGAAAATTATTTTGATACATTTAGTCTTTTGTTCTAAGGACTACCATCACTTGGAATATTTCCTAAAGCAAATACTTGTAATGTTTTTGATGATGATGAATTTTCATTTTCAGCATTTATTGTAACTGTTAGTGTTTCTCTTTTTGAATTATCTGGAATCAAATAGTTTATTCCAAACAACCCTTTATCATTTGTAATGCCGTTAGATGAGAACACCTCATTATTATCATCGTCGGTGATTACTATGGTAACATTTGTGTTGGGAACGTACCCATAATTTTGATTGTAATTGCCATAGTTATTTTGCTCTTTATCAAAAACTTTGACATCTATGAGGATGAATTGTTTTGAATGTACTCTTTGAGTATACTGAATTGCTAATGCAAGATCATCTTTTTTATCCTGAGTTTCTACAACCACGATTGGTTTTTCTTCAAAAGATAATTTGACAAATTGGTTATTGATAAAAATTATTCCATGAGTATCTATATTTTCATCAGAGACTTTAGAATATGTAATATATGGAAATCCTTCAATAGTTTGCCCTGAAATGCGAATAATGTTTCCATTAAAAAATTCTCTAATTGCAATATCACTACTAATGTTGAATTGACTCTCATCAGAATAAATCAGGCCAGATTGCAAAAAGTTAATTTCAGTTAGAGGATCCAATTGTCCTGAGGCATAATTTGTTGCCACTGTACAGATAATTAAAACAAAAAGACATGCTGCAATACTGTGGAAATTCATGCTATGGTATAGCAACTATCATTATGGTATAAACAGTTTCTATGAATTGATCTTTTACCCTTTGACTATTCTTTAGATTATCCTACCTGATATGAAAAATTCCAAATGAAATCATTTCATAAATTTGAGATGTGCTCAAATTATTTTAAAAATTAAGCGTGTATCTATGATGTTATCGTTCATAGAATTCTACAGGATGAATAAATTGTCTGTTGTAATCTACTTCTATCCAAAATTTTTCCTCATCAATATTTTTTCCTTCATCAATCCACGCATTCAGAATTTTTTGCATAAACATTTGAGTACTGTCATCAATTTGAGGCCTACTGCCAGTTTCACTCTCTATCCTATCTCGCTCTTCTTTGAATTTTTTTAGTAATTCTTTAAGTTGTTTTCCATTCATTTGTGCAGCTTTGTCTCTTTTTGCAGATTGAATATTTTTTCTAAAATTTGATAAAATACCCATCACTGAAATTTTATGATTCTATGATTAAAGGGTTACAAACACAAGGATGAATGCAACTACAACTATTGCTATTGATATTTTCATAAATGCTGACATGTCTTTGATTAAATTATTGCAATTATTATTATTTTAATCATTATATTTTTGGTAAATTACCTGTTTTATCTAAATTTGATTTACAAACTTTACAGTATAGTCGTATCTCTTTT
>CALFHG010000087.1 GCA_937875805.1 uncultured Nitrosopumilaceae archaeon | reverse complement strand
CAGAATTTTTTCTTCAACGTTATTTGACAAAATACACCTATTAAGATAAAGTAAATAGAATCGCCCCCTTTTAAATAACTTCTTGATCCGCTGAAATCATAAATAATGATAAAAAATCATGATCGCATGGAATCGCACAGAATGGAATTACCTAGGCTCATTGAGATAGGAGAAAAGAACATCAATGATTTTGCTAGTTTTCTTCATAGTCTAACTAAACCTAAGAAAGTGTCATTAATCTCAGGAATTCATGTAAAAAAAATTCTTAAACAAAAAATTGAGAAATCATTAAAAAATAAAAAAATAAAATTTGTGTGGCATATTACAAAAGATAATCAGTTTAGTAATTTAAAGAAAGTTCAGATTGAAGTAAAAAAAGATCATAGTGACATAATTGCAGGAATAGGGGGAGGACGTTCTGTAGATACTGCAAAAATGATTGCTTTTAATTTAGATATTCCATTTGTTAGTGTTCCTACCGCAGCATCGCATGATGGAATAGCTAGCCCATTTGTTTCAATAAAAAGTGATAAACCCCATTCAATTGTTGCTACAGCACCATTAGGGGTTTTTGTAGATATTGATATAATTAAAAAAGCACCATCCAGATTACTTGCAAGTGGATGTGGAGATTTGGTGGCAAATATCAGTGCTGTTAAAGATTGGAAATTAGGACGAGATAAAACAGGTGAGTATTATGGAAGATATTCAGCAAATTTAGCAATAATGAGTGCAGAAATAGTAATGGAAAAATCAAGTCAATATGCCAAAAATGGAATTGATGCAAGAGTAATAGTTGAAGCTCTAATCAGCGCAGGAGTTGCATCATGTATTGCTGGAAGTAGTAGACCATGTTCAGGTGCGGAGCATCTTTTTTCTCATGCATTAGATAAAATTGCTCCAGGAAAAGGATTGCATGGAGAAAAATGTGGAATAGGTGCCATCATGATTACAAAACTTCAAGGACAGAATTGGAAAAAAATAATAAAAACATTAAAAGATGTAAAAGCTCCAACTACTGCAAAACAAATCGGTTTGACTGATGATCAAGTAATTGATGCGTTAATGATTGCTCAAGATTTACGACCTGAAAGATATACAATTTTGAAAGAAATAAACATGACTGAAAGAAAAGCTAAAAGTATTGCAAAATCCTGTAATGTAATTTAAGCAGTTTTTGGTTCAGGAGCTTTTTCTTTTACTTCAGATTTCTTTTCCTGAGTTTGTTTATTCACATGTGTTTCAATAAAATTTACTTTTCCTAAAGTTGGAACAAATTTGAAAACATCTAGTTGGATAAAGTGTTTCATGATTTGTAATCCATCAGCACGTAAAATTTCCTCAGGAATTACAATATTAACTTCTTTATCCTTCAAATCAAATACAATTTTTGTATCCTCAACAGGTAATCTGTTTTTGAGAATACTATCGATTTTATCATTTGGAGTATCTAGTGATTTAATGACATTAACATCAAATAGAATTGTTTTTCCAGCATATCTGTGATTATAATCTACTTGAACTCTGCCAGAACCGATATAACGAATTATTCCTTTTTTATTATCAACTTCAATTGAATCACCTACTGTAACTTTTTCTGCGTCTTCACCTAATTTTCTAATAGGAATCATTCTAACTTTACCAGCATCTCTTTCACCAAAACCTTTGTCTGGAGTTACTTCGATTGTGAGTTTATCACCAACAGCTGTTTTTGCAAGTGCTTCATCAAGTCCTTTTAGAACAGGATAAGAAACTTCGCCAATAGAAACTAGTTTTGGTTGATACTTGAAATTTTCTTCATGAATAGAAAATTTTTTTGCATCTTCTTCAATTGTTGTATCAAAAATATCTTCAGTGTCTTTTACCTTTGCAGTATAATCAACTAGAATTAAAGAGCCTTTATTGAAAGTCAATGTGATCGGTTTCGAATTTCCTTATATTAAGTTAACAGGGTTACAGAGCTTTTAGTTTTTCTTCTGCAGTTTTGAGTCCTGCTTTAGCATCCACATCATATCCCATCATTACTAGTGTAGATGAAATTGCAGAAATAGTTCTCATAACATGATATGGACTAACTTCTCCCATACATCCAACTCTGAATACTTTGCCTTTAAGATCACCAAAGCCACCAGCGACTAGTACTTTGAATTTATCAGCTAGTGTACTTCTGAAAGTTTTGTCTTCAAGTCCATCCAAGTAATTTAATGCAACAATTGAGATTGAACGATCTTCTTCTTTTGCAAATGGAGATAGACCCATTGCACTTAATCCAGAGTATAATGCATTTGAACAAACTTTATGACGTTTAAAGACATTTTGTAGTCCTTCTTCTAAGATCATAGTTAATGCTTCTCTATATGCATAGAGTAATGGAAGTGCAGGTGTGAAAGGAGTATGTT
>CALFHG010000086.1 GCA_937875805.1 uncultured Nitrosopumilaceae archaeon | reverse complement strand
ATCTCAATGATTGACTTTGATTCTAAAGTTACATTACGTGATGTTACATTCTTGATAAAATCTCATCGTGGTGAAACTTTTCTGTTTGAGCAAGAGTTCAAAGCAGATGATGGATTCATAGTTTTTAATTTTGTATCCGAAGATTCTGATTCTATTGTAATTGAAGAAGAGACTGATAATGGACTTTTTGGCTCTTTATTGGGATTTGAAAGTCGAATGGTACATGTGAAAGGACCAAAACTTAGCGAAGGTGGATTATACAAATTTGATATTAGCATACTCACAGCTGATGATTATTCCCAGAAATTAGAAGAGCCACTTTTCTTTAATGCAGGAATATCTATTGCTCAAACCACTAAACACAATTTTGTTGATCCAAATTTTGGAGAGCAAACCATTGATGTAGTTACGTATTATGATGAAATTTCTAATTTTCAATATGACTCTAATTCAAAAGAAATCAGTTATTCTATGCCTTTTGAGTGGAGTGAATCAAACATCAATCAAACCTCTATTGTTCATGAAGAACTTGTAATTTCAAAAACATTTGGTGATTTACTGGTGTCTGGATTTTCAATATATGTAAATGAAGTCAAACTCTCTGATAATATTACAACCATTGATGATTTTTTCTCTGATGGACGTGTGGTTCATTTTATTATTTATCAAAAAGAATTATTGAACGTATTTGAAAATGGTTCTAATCAAAATGGAATGAATTTTGTGATAAAACCTGATCGTGATTATGTTCATTTAAGCTCAGTTACAGAAAATGGACAGTTTAGAATTTTAACATCTATGGAACCTGAAAATCCAACGTCTGGTTCAAATGCAAAAATTATTTTTGATGTGACTGATATTTTCTTAAAGAACAGACCTGTTTCTACAACTTATGATTTTTCAGTTACTCAAAATGAAAAAATAATTTTTGAACAGAGTGGAACTAGTACTGATTCTAAAGAGAAACACAACATAGCAGAATTTATGATTCCTGAAGATGTAACTGGAATCGTTAATCTGAATTTTGATAATTTAGATGGTAATAATTTTGCAAAGACTACAATTCCTATTGTAATTAATCAAGTTACAAACCAAAATGATGTTTCAATACCTGAATGGATCAAAAACAATGCTGGTTGGTGGTCAGAAGATGCAATTGATGATAATACATTCATTCAAGGAATCAAATATTTGATAAAAAATGATATCATTGTAATTCCTCAAACACAACAAGAAACAATGGAAACTAAAGAGATCCCCTCATGGATCAAAAACAATGCTGAATGGTGGGCAGATGGACAAATTGATGATGAAACCTTTGTTCAGGGATTGGAGTTTTTAATCAAAAACGGAATCATTCGTGTTTGATCGATTCTAGTTCGAGAAATGAACCAGTCGCTTTAAATGAATAATCTGGTAATTTTAATCACTTTGTTTAGAGCTGAAACTATACTTGAGAGAAAATCAACTCTATTTTCTATTGTAGTTACTGGTATAATTGCAATTTTGGCTTTGCCAATTATTGTTCCACATTTGTTACACGGTTATCATCTGGCACATATTTTCTTACATGTTGGAGGAATAACACTTGCTGTATTCATTACAGTTCTTGCAGGGTTTGCATATTACAGACTAAGAACAAAACGACTTTTGCTAAGTGCAATAGCATTTGCAAATTTTATTGGTGCTGAAGCTGTTTTGTTAGTTGATGCCACATGGCCCACTATCTTTGATTTTGATATGATGTCTATTTCTGAAGTAGGACATTTATTGACATTTATAACATTAGGATTATTGGCATTAGGAGTGTTTAGAAATGACTGATAGAGATTCACAAATTCAACAAATTATAGAACAAAACCCTGGAATTCAATTCCGTGAAATTATGCGTTCATCTGGATTAAAAAATGGAGTTCTAAGTCATTATTTAGGAAAACTAGAAAAAAATGGAGTTATCAAAGCTAATCGTGGACCACGACAAGTGAGATTTTATACACCACAAATTACTGAAGCTGAATCCATTGTAATCAAAGCTTTACGAAAACAAACTCCACGTGACTTACTACTTGCATTAATCAAAGAAGATGGTTTAGAATTTTCACAACTTGTAAAAGAAGTTAAAAAATCGCCATCAACTGTTTCACTGTATCTTTCACAAATTGTAGAGGATGGATTAGTAGAAATAAAAATTGTACAACTCAAAAAGAGATACCATATTAAAGTAAGAGATCTTGTAGATAAATTAATTGAAGACTATAGACCAAGCCTACTTGAGAAACCAACATCTGGATTCGAAGACATTTTCAATTCTTTCTAGAATTTTACGACTGAGAATCCTATTAATTTTTGGTCTGCTATTTGTAATACTCTCTATTTCTCCATTAGCATTTGCTGAAGTCTTTATACCTACTCATGAATATGTTGGATTTTTTGATTCAAATGGAATCTATACTGTTGTTGGGAATGTAAAAAATGATCTTGATTATGCTATAATTCCTACAATTTCTATCTCTGTAATTGGTGATGCTGAAGAATTTTCTAAAACAATTCAGCATGTGCCTTTAGCTGCTGGTACTGAAATTCCCTTTAAAATTAAATTTCCTGAAATTTTAGGAGATTCTCCAATTCTAATGCCTGCAGAGATATCATTTGAGAAAACAAAAACAGATGTAATTCCAATAGATGTGATTTATGATGAAACTCTAATTGTTCATGAAGATGGCCATCTTACTGGAAGAATAATTAATTCTGGCACTCAAACTCTTTCAAATTTTAAAATTTTTGCAGTGATTCATGGATTAGATGATGAAACATTGGATATGGGTCAGAATATTTCACCAATAATAGAAATGAAGCCAGGTGAGATTAGAGAATTTACGATGTATCCTGATCCAAAATTTGCATCCAAAGTATGGTACTATAGCTGTTTTGCAATCGGTCAAGATAGTATTATTGTTTTAAATGTTCCAAGAAATGATGATACATTCAAAATAAGATATGATTCAAGTATTTTATTATCGTATCCTGAGTTTAATTCTCAAGGAACAACTCTTTCATTTAGTCTAATTCAAGGATGGGCATTTCAAAATTATATCAATTTAGAATTCCCTAGATATTCTGAGAATGAATCTTTTCAAGTTTTTCTAAATGATGAATATGTTGATTCAATTCAAAGTATTGATGATATGGGAAACTGGCATGTGGCATTTTTTGTAGAACCTCAGTCTGAAGGAACTCTAAAAATCACAGGATTTGAGCCTGAAGGTAAGCTAGTTGAGATCATTTTAATTCCTGAATGGATTCGAAATAATGCAAATTGGTGGTTAACTGATCAAATCTCTGATTTAGAATTTCTTGAAGGAATTAATTATTTATTTGAAAAACAAATTGTTTATGTTCCTCAACGAACTATTATGATAGAATCCCAATGGCAAATCCCTTCATGGGTAAAAAATCCAGTTGGTTGGTGGTCTGAAGAAAAAATTTCAGATGATGATTTTCTAAATATGATTGAGAATCTAGTTGAGAGAAAAATAATTATTGTATAGAAAACTATGCAACTATTCTATATCTACCATAAATAACATAAACATCAATTAATAACAATCCTATAGAAGCAGCTACAAACCAATCTCTAATGGTCGAGTATTCCATTTCATATTCGAGATTAGAACTTAGAGTGAAAAATATTTCATTGAGTGTTTGTTCATCAAGTGATTTGTAGTAATTTCCACCTGTCTCTTGAGCAATTGTAACAAGTGTGTTTTCATCTAATTCGGCATATTGTGGTTCTCCATAGATATCATCTCTTAGATAAACTGGTTCAACTGAACCCAAACCAATTGTATGAATTTGAATGCGGTTAATTTTTGCATAATCTATTGCTTCATCAGGTGTAACTAATCCTGAATTATGAACTCCATCACTAAGTAAAATCACAACACCTTTTTTGTCAGGAATTGATGATGCCATATCAATTCCTAATGCCAATCCATCCCCTATTGCAGTAGCTCCTTGACCTTGTTCAATTGACGATATTGCATTTACAGTTTTTTCTTTGTCAGGTGAAAGATAGGAAATTGTAGTAGCTCCAGATTCAAACAAAACAACTCCTACATTGTTTTGTGAACCAATTTTTGTTACTAAATTACTAATTGCACCTTTTGCAGCATCTAGGCGTGTAGGTGTATAATCTGAGGCTGCCATGCTCTCTGAGCCATCTAAAACTATACTCAAATTGATGCTTTTTTCAACTGACAGTGTTGGAATCTGAGGATTTGCCAATCCAATTATTGTCAATCCTAGGATCCCAATCATCAATACAAATGGTAAATGTTTTCTTAGGAAGTTTTTCCCCATAATTGATTTTTTTACAATTTTCAATGAACTAAATTTTAGAATTGATTCTTTTTTCTCAGAGTTATATTTTGAATACAAAATATACAGTCCAGGAATTACTAAAAGCAATAGTAATGCATAAAGAAATTCAAACTCAATCTGCATTAGTTTCTGCCTCTCTTTTTATTTCTGATATATAGATTAAATGTAATATCAAATGATTCCTCATTTGAAAGACTTAGAAAATCAATTCCAATTTTTCTCATTTCAAATTCATTTTGTTTTCTTGTTTCTTTGATTAAATTAGAATATTCTTTTTGAAATTTCTTATCTGAAGTGTTTACAAGAATTTGTTCTCCTGATTCTGCATCTTCTAAATATACATGACCTATTTCAGGAATTTCTGTTTCACGAATATCTGAAATGTTGATAAGAACAATTTGATGTTTATTTTTTAATAATTTCAATGGCTTTACAAAAGAATCTGAAATAAAATCTGAAACAATAAAAACTACGCTCCTTTTTTTTAGATTTTTCTGTAATTCAGAAAGTGATTTAAAAATATCAGTGTGTGTACTCTTTGTTTGATAATCTAATAATTCTTTAAGAATTTTCATCATGTGTTTTTTTCCTTTTTTAGCTGGAACAAATTTTTCAAGTGAATCTGTAAAAAGACCCATTCCAACCCTGTCATTATTTTTTAATGCTGAAAACATTAATGAAGCTGCTACCTCAAAACCTAGTTCCTTTTTACTTTTAATGTAACCAAAATCATTAGATGCTGACATATCAATTACGACAAAAACATTGAGTTCTTTTTCTTCAACAAATTCTTTGACAAAAAGATCATTGTATCTGGCTGAAACATTCCAATCAATTCTTCTTGCATCATCGCCTGCAGCATACTCACGAACTTCAGAAAATTCTATTCCTCCACCTCTAAATCTAGATCTATAGGCACCAGATTCCATGCCTTCAACTAGATTCTTGGTCTTTATCTCGAGGTTTTTGACCTGTTTCAGTAATTCAGAAAGTTGATTCATTTCTAAGGGGGACTAATCTTCTCTAAAACAAAGTCAATCACTTTATCTGGATTGATTCCATTTGCTTCAGCTTCAAAGGTCAGAATTATTCTATGACGTAAAACTTCATGTGCAACTTCTTTTACATCCTCAGGAATTATGAAACCTCTTCCATTTAGTAATGCATTTGCTTTTGCAGTTCTCATTAACCAAATTGAAGCTCTTGGTGATGCACCAAACTCAATCATATTTTCCAAATCTAGATCATAATCTTTTGGATTCCTAGTTGCGTTTACAATATCTGCAATG
>CALFHG010000085.1 GCA_937875805.1 uncultured Nitrosopumilaceae archaeon | reverse complement strand
AAAGACATGTGATTAATCAAATATTCCCATTATTATTTTAAAGAGGTTTTGTTAAATCTTCATTATCCCAAGTTAAACGAAACTTTCCTGTGACTCTAAACATGTGAAGTTTCCCCCCTTCTTTGAAATGAAGTTTATAAGATTTATTTGAAATATCTTCAATTTCTATACTGACATCGTCTTTGATAGTTTGAAAAATTAAAGGATCATTTGAGATTTGTGTCCATTCATCATTATCAAAATCCATGTGAAATTTTGTATATAGAAGACCCATAAATCATGATAAAAAGACCTGAATAAATAACTAGATGAGATTCTATTTATCCAATGATCCCTGAGAAGTGAGAATTTCCAAATTACTCACAATTGAAGGGAATATAATTTCAAAGTCCTTGTCTTTTCTAATAATTTTAAAAACATTATTGATTAATTGTTGAATCATCAAATGCTCATCATGATATAATGTCTTTTTTGGATTTTTTACAGAATCTAAAAGAGTAAACCCGTTATCGGTATGTATTAAATTTTTTAATAGAGAATTTGCAATGGCTATCTTTTCATCAACGTCTTTGTGAGAATAATCAAAATCTAATTTTTTAATTTTTAATTTTAAATCATGATACGAATTGTTGGTATTTCGTTCTACTTTGTGTTGTATTTTTTCCTCATAATTTTCAGTTGGGAGGTAAAATTTCATATTTCCTTGTTTTTTTACAAAAATGATTTCTTTATCCAACAAAGAATCTCTTGTTTTCTCAAAAGTAGTTTTAGCCATAAATTCTGGAACAATTTGTTTTATCAATTCATTGTGATGTGAATTAGGATTATTTTTTATCATCTCAAAAACTACTCGTTCGCGCTCATGTAATTCCAAGTTAGGCTCATTATGACTCATCATATGTAGGTCGACCTATATTATACAGGTCAACTATTAATCAGTATCTAAAATTCATTCAAACAGGTAGATTGGATAAAGGCCAGATAATTTTTAAAATTAGGATTTGGGTTCAAAATAAGTTAATTTCTCGAGTTTTTTGTGAGCAATTGTCTCAATTTTCTCTTCAAGTTTATCTCATTTATCAGCAAGTTTTTTTGAAGCATTTCTCCCAATAATCTTTCATCATATGATTCAAGACAGGTAGAAAATAAGATATTCAAACATCCTAAGAGTGTGGAATAATTTTCATATGATCAACACTTCTAATTTATTTTGACATGCATGAAAATCACCAATTCCAGTTTTTACTGAGAAATCATCCATCAGGGTTAAATACAAATTTTAAAATGTAAATTACCTAACCCACCGTGGGATTTGATGAGAAATCATCAAATTTCATGAATTATTCTAAACTAGAAAAATAAAAAAAGAAAAATCAATCACACTATTTTGTATGTGCGAAAGGAGTTATCCAAGATTGGATTATGTTTTTGTTTAATTCAGCAAATGCATTAACGTTGTCGTTAAATGTTTTGAAATTTTGAACAGTTGTATCAATAGCAGTTCTTGCCATTTGATTGTTAACTGTGCTTGCTTGAACAATTTGCTTGTTGGTATCAACGATTGCAGATTTTGCAGAATCTTGAATTTCAGTGTTGATTCCGGCTTTCTTTGCAAATTCTTGTTGTATTGATACAGCAGCGTTAATTGTTTTTTGACAAGTGTTCATACATTCGTTTTGCAATTCTGTTGCAGATTGAAAATATTGTGGTGTTAGTTTTGTAATATTTTCAAAGTATTTCTGAACATTTTGCTTGTACATTGTAAATGCGTCGCTGGTTTGAGATTGTGTACTCATATTATAGGGTTGTATGAGTGGTATATAACTATTGGTAATGAGTGGTAATGAAAGTCAATTAATGGTAAATAATGAGTTATTTTGACGTATTTAGGCGTAAATAGATTGTTTGAATGAACAAACCTTTCAAAATATAGATTATGAAAAATTGTTATGAAAAGAAAATTAGAATTAAAATGAAAAAGTTTGTCTAAAGAAGACCTATTCTTTATCGATATATTCGCTAATACCTGGTGGGTCTGGTGCTAAACCTTTTCGCTTTCTAATATCAGCAACAGCTGTTGCAAGCATTGATTTTGGAACTTCAGTCCATGCCTTAAAGGAAGTATTCCATGTTGCACGACCTGCAGTTTGACCTCTCATTGCTTCAGATAAAGTGAATGTTTCAGAAGCTGGAATTTCACCAATGACAATACTTGATGCACCTTTTTGGGACATGTCAAGTACTTTACCACGTTTACCAGAAAGAATTGTTGCAACGTTTCCAACTAAATCAGTTGGTACACGAACTTCAATTGCCAATGTTGGCTCTAAAACTGCGGTTCCAGCAGTTAGTAATGCACCCATACATGCTCTTCTTGATGCAGGGCCTAATTGAGATAGACCTCTGTGTGCAGTGTCTTCGTGAGGAACAAAGTGAGTAAAGATAAACTTGCAATCCCTCATCTGTTCTTTACATAGTGGACCTTCTTTCATTACATCTTCAAATCCAGAATTTATAGAGTCAGTTGATTCTTGAACAAATTGAACACCTTTTGTTCCGTTAATCAAAACATTTCCACGTGAATCAAATTTCATTACTCTCTTTATTGTATCAGTATCCCAACCTTCTGCTTTGAGTAAATCAGATACAGCCTTTTTGTCTTTCAAATCACTGATTTCACCAGTTCTTAGCATATGTGCAATTCCAGGTTCTAGTTGCTCTACTTTCATGAAAATTTTGTTGTGTCTATTTGGAGATTTTGCCATGATTGGTTCACATCCACCCTTTACAGTTTCTCTGTAGTTAATCAAAGGTTCAGAAGTTATAATTTCACATTTTGCATCTTGGATTCTATGTGTTGCAACATCCAAGTGTAATACACCCATTCCAGCAATGATTGTCTCACCACTTTCTTCATCAATTTTTACAATAAGATTTGGATCCTCAATAGTTAGTTGTCTTAGAATATCTACAAGTTTAGGTAAATCTTTAGGATGTTTTGGTTCAATTGCAATTTGTACAACAGGTTCTGAAACATATTTGACACCTTCAAACATTTGAATACCCTTTACTGAAGATAGAGTGTTTCCTGCCCTACATTCAGTTAATCCCAATAATGCAGGAATATTTCCAGCCCCTAATTCTCCAACTTGTTCTCTTTGGTTACCCATAAAGAAATTAACAGATTGAACACGCCCTTCTCTTTTTTCATCTATAATATTGAGAGTCTGACCATCTTTGATAGTACCAGAAAATAGTCTTCCAATTGCTACAGGTCCGGCTGCAGGATCTAAAACCATGTTTACAACCATCATAATTGTTGGACCTTCATCACTACATGCAAGTAATGCTTTTCCAACATCAGATTCCAAATCACCTTTCCAAATTTGTGGAATTCTATACTTTACTGCTTCAGCAGGTGCAGGATGATGTTTTACAACCATTCCAAGTACAGCATCAGCCAGTGGGGCTTTCTCTACAAGGTCTGAAACTTTTTCATTAGTATATGCATCAATTACGTCTTTGAATGTGATTCCCCTCTCTTTCATAATATCAATGTTAATTGCCCATCTATCTTTTGCAGAACCAAATGTTACACTAGCATCTTGAATGGATACTTTCCATTTTTCTTTGTACTCTGGTTCGGCATAGGTGTCAATTAATTGGTTAAAAGTTGTAACAACTTCTACTAGTTGTTCTTGCATTTTTTCTGGGGTTAATCGTAATTCTTTGATGAGTCTGTCTACTTTATTGATAAACAAAACTGGTCTCACTCTCTCTTCAAGTGCCATTCTAGTGACAGTTTCAGTTTGAGTCATGATACCTTCAACAGCATCACATACTACAACTGCACCATCAATGGCTCTAAGACTTCGAATAACTCTTCCACTGAAATCTACGTGTCCAGGGGTATCAATCATGTTAATGACGTATTCTTCATCTTTTTGATTAAACAGTAAAGTCACGTTAGCTTGGTAAATTGTAATTCCTCTTTCTTGTTCTTCTTTATCAAAGTCCATTGCAAGTGCTTTTCCAGCAGCAGATGGGGCAATAATTCCAGAATATGCCAAAAGGCTGTCACTCATAGTTGTTTTTCCATGGTCAACGTGAGCAATAACACCGAAATTACGGATGTTTTTCTTATTCTTGATAATTTTCATAACCTCAGAAGTTGACTTGAATTTTGCCATATTCGAAAAACTTTGGATTCAGGTATTAAATCTTAGCCTTCTGCTAGATCATATGATTCCAAACCTCATAATATTTTTCAACATACAAGGAAATCATCATTCATTTATTTTTGACCTCATCAAGTTGGTTGTGATATTTATTACGATAATTTAGGAAATAAGCATGGAAATTTCTGTAGGACATACACCTGATTCAGATGACGCATTCATGTTTTATGGAATGTTTACAGGTAAAGTGCCATCTCCAGATTTTAAAGTAAATCACGTTATTGAAGACATTGAAAAACTAAATCGTAAAGCAACAGATCCAGTACTTGATGTAACTGCAGTTTCAGTTCATGCATGTGCGTATATTCCAGGATATACAATATTGAGAAGTGGCGGAAGTTTTGGAATTAATTATGGTCCAATAGTTACAGCTAAAAAACAGATGACATTAGATGAGATAAAAAAATGCAAAATTGCAATTCCTGGAAAAATGACTTCAGCTTTCTTGTTATTGCAACTAATGATTGGGAAATTTGATTATGTAGAAATGAACTTTAGCGATATTCCAGAAGCTGTAAAATCAGGTAAAGTGGATGTAGGACTAGTAATTCATGAGACACAATTATCTTATGAACAAGAAGGAAATGTAAAAATTTTAGATGTTGGTGAATGGTGGGATAAGACTACTAATGGTTTGCCAGTTCCACTTGGAATCAATGTAATGAAAACAGATCTAGGCATGGAAACAATCGTAAAATTTGACAAATATCTACAAGAATCAATTGAGTTTGGAATCGAACACTTTGATGATGCAATTGAATATGCAATGCAATATGCTAGAGGAAAAGAGCATAGTTTGATTGAGAAATTTGTAAAAATGTATGTAAACAAAGTTACAGTAAACATGGGAGAACCAGGTGAAGAATCAATCAGAAGATTATTTAAAATGGCTCAAGAGAAAGGATTTGTTCCAGACTTTGAAATCAGTATTGCCAACAAGTAATTAAGGAACAAAAAAAATCCATAATTATGGGAGATGGTATAGGTGGAGCAGTTCTTTCAATTCTTACAAACAATGCTTTTGAATTATTAGTTAGTCACACTAGAAAAGATAATCAGGATCAATATGGAAAAGTAGAAAAAATTATCATGAGTAAAATTGATGATCCTGAACAACCACAATATGAAGAAAAAACAAAAGAGGATTTAGAACGTGCACTAAAAGGAAAATTTGTTTCATGTAATGTGCAATATAGAGATGAAAAAACAGATGCACTAGTTTGTAATGTCTTTGTTCAAAGACCACCTGAAGGATTCTAAATTTACAAAATGCCTAATATACAGTAAAATCCAATTAGTATTAGAAATGGTTCTTGTTGATAAAAAAATTCTAAGTGGAGGACTAGTAATGATGAGCATAGGAATTATTCTCACCATCACCTTTGCAGAACAGCCTTCAGGTCAATCAGGAATGACTGATGAGGAAATAATTGATTTAATGATAGCAGAGGATGAAAATCAAGCTTATCAATTATTATCAGGAATTTTAATCGGGATTGGATTTTTACTAATTTTGATTAGTTTTGGTGCAAGAAAGAAAAAAGACAGTGTTAAAAGAATAGAAAAAAAACCTACAGAATAATTACCCGTTATCGATATAAACCAAATTTCTTTTTACAATTACCACAAAATTTTTGTTTAGTTTTCTTACTTTCGGTACCTAAATCAGCCCCACATCGATCACATTTGGTTTTAATCATAATTTGGTTCCAATTTGTATTCAATCAAAGTATCTTGGCTTTGAATGTTAGGGATATCATCAATTGTATTTGTAATAAATTGTAATAAAATGAAATAGGTACAGAAGATATTATTAATCAAAAAATGAAAAATAAACCATAACATGATCCAAGCTGAAATTAGCATATACCCGATGGCGACTAGAACTACAAGTGCCAGTTTTTACATTGCAAAGGCAATTGAGGCAATCCAAAAAATGGAAAATCTCAGATATGAAATTAATTCAATGGGGACAATTTTAGAATCAGATAATATGGATGTGATAAATTTGGCAACAAAACAAATGATGGAAACAGTTCACAATCTCGGAATTGCCAGAGTTGAGGTAATAATCAAAATAGATTCAAGAAGAGACAAACATCTCAAAATGGAAGAAAAATTAGATTCGATTAAAAAACAAATAAGTTAAAATTTTTTCAGAGTATCAAAGTGGGTGCTTCTCTGAACTGGAACACGTCCAATTTCTTTAACCATTGTTGCAAGTTCTTCAACAGAAGAGGATGTTGTTTTTCCAGCAGATTTGTAGATTTCCTCAGAAAAGGCAGTTCCAACCAAATCATTACCACCATTTGATAATGCAACTTGTGCAAGTTTTTTTCCATATGCAACCCAGTAGACTGAAATATTATTTACCACATTTGCAAGCATCAATCTGGACAGTGCAATAATTTTCAAATCATATACTGATGAGCATTCATTATTTACCAAATGTTCTTGCTCAAGTTCAGTATTATCCAGACTGAATTTTAAAGGAATCAAAGTTAGGAATCCGTTAGTTTTCTTTTGTAATTCACGAATTTTTATTAAATGATCAACAATGTGTTCTGGTTTTTCAATATGGCCATAAAGCATGGTAACATTACTTTTGATATCCATGTTGTGAGCCTCTTCAATCACATCAAGCCATTGTTGTCCTGTACATTTTCCTCTAACAATTTTTCCTCTAATATCAGGATGAAATAATTCAGCGCCCCCTCCAGGCATTGAATCAAGTCCAGCAGCCTTGAGACGAGATAAAATTTCTTTCGTAGAATTTTTTGTTAATTTAGATAAAAAGTAAATCTCAGCAGCAGTTAATGCTTTGATGTTAAGTTGAGGGTGGCTTTTTTTAATTGCCCTCATCATGTCCTCATAATATTCAAGAGGAAGTGTTGGATGGAATCCTCCAACAATGTGGACCTCAGTTGCACCCATCTGTTTTGCAATCCCTACTCTTTGTTCTATTTCTTGAGGAGTTAGCGTGTATGCATCATCTGCACCTTCTTTACGATAAAATGCACACATTTGACAACTTGCAGCACAAACATTGGTGTAGTTCATGTAGTATGAAGATGCAAAACTGACAGTATCACCAACTAGTTTCTTTCTAGTGTTATCTGCAACTGCTCCAAGTAAATGTAAATTATCATAATTCATCAATTCAAGTCCATCTTTGTATGAGAGTTCCTCTCCAGCAAGAGCACGATCTAAAGATTGTGAGTCCCCAACAAGTTGTTCCAACATATGGGTTCGTTTTCCCATCAGGATATATTCCTTATAGTCTCAAGATATAACACAAGAAAAGCCTACTTAATTGTCAATTTCATGACTGAAAAACATTTGCGACTTTTGAATGTGATCATATTGGAGTTTAGAATCTGATTCGTGCTAACTTGTTAATTTTGTTATAGGTTACTATGTTGTGACTATTCTCAAAAAGTCAGCTTTAGGTGCATCTAATTTTGACATTGTAATTCTCCTTCTGTTATTTTATGACAGAATTCACACTTGCCACATTTTGGACAAAACATTGATTTTGTCATTCTTTTACATCCAGGGCATTCGCGTTCTGCTATTTCTGCATCAAATACTGCACTCATTTCAGTATAAAATCAAATATCTTTTAATTAAATTCTTCGAATGAATCTATGAACTTAAGCGTGTTGAAGATTAGGATATTTTCTGGAAAAATTTGAGAGTATTTCTACAACTAGGAATTAATTATTGCAAGTCAAGAAATAAGTAGCCAGTCATGCTAGAGATAACATGGTACTTCCTCTAGTAGATGAACATAAACCAAAATGCTACTTGTGTCATGATGGGTTTGAGAACATAGAGGGATTAAGAGAGCATCAAAATTTAGCACATAAAGAATTTTTTGAAGAAAACGAGAAACAGACGAGTCAAGGGCCAGCACCTGGCGATGTTACTATATTTTAGATTTTTTTTCTTTTATTGATTTTAATAATTCCTGAGCAATATCTTTTGAAATATTTGCCAAATCATAATGTTTGTCAATAGATAATGCTTTTTTGAAATGCTTAATTGCCTCTGAAAGTTTTCCCATTTCCCCTAATGAAAGACCCTTGTATGCGAGAGCCATTGCACATTTTTTATCGACATTTAGAGCAGAATCATAGCACTCAATTGCTTCAGAATATTTTTCATCAGTATGCAATGTAGCACCTTTGTTTAGTAATGCATCTAGATTATGAGGAGAAATATCAAGTGCTTTATCATACGAGCGAAGAGCTAGTTTTAGTTTCCCCATATTTTGCAGAGTCACACCCTTATCAATTAAGACACTGGTATTATCAGGTTCTTCTTTTAATGCCAAATCATATAATTTCAAAGCAGCAGAATAATTTTCATCCTCAACACATTCAAAAGCTTGGACCAACATCTTCTCTATTTTATCACTCACTATCTTTGATAATATTTTGTTAATAATATAATTATTATTGACAACGTTTTCACTATACATTACCAGTTCTTGGGACATAAGGTTATGACTACTTTAGAGATAATTATAGTGAGGTTATTGTGTTAAAATTGCTATTAATTTTTTGATAGTATCACAAATATCACTATTAGAATTTCTTTCTCATGAAATAAAATCCAACACCAATACTTACAGCAATGATTCCTACCACGAGTGCTATTACCATCATTTATTCTTGTGAATCAGATTCAGATAGAGGTACAGTTCCACCAAATCCACTGATTGGATCAGGTTCTGTAAATGGGAATTTCTTACCATATGGATTTTGACCATAGTATTCTGCATACATTTTCTCAAATGCTTTGATTTCCTCTAACTTCATTTTATTAGTCATGACATCATCTAATCTTGAATCAGAATATGCATCAGATGTATCTGCACCTGAAATGTAATCAGGTAGTATGGCTTGAATTGAATCAACACCTAAAATTGCTTTGATTGTACTCTCAGCTAGAATGACTTGGCCATTTTGATATGCTGTGAAATATGGATGGTCTCTATCATATCCTGCCATCGGGGTTCCTTGAGGTACAGGTTTTTTTACAAAGAACTCTTTTTTCCAAAATTCATCATCATCCAAATACCAATTATCTCCATTTCCATCAACTGCTTCTCTATCTCCAGAAACAGTAATGGTGTAAAGATATCCTTGTCTATCAAATACAGTATGAACATCAGGTGGGTTTAGTGATTCACCAACTACGTTTAATCCGTGATTGAAATAATTTTGCCATCCGTTTCGCTCATCATCCCAGATGTAAGTTGAAAATATTCTAAAGTCAGGACCTTCTCTAAATGTATGGTATATTCTAAATATCATACATTGTTCAGATTGAGAGTCATCAGTACATTTTACTAAATTAGGATCAACTACTACTCTGACATCACCTAGAATATTTTCAGGATCAGTTACTGTAACTTTTGGCTCATCACCGTACACTTTATCCCATTCAATTATGGCTAGTCCTTCACCAAAGATTTGCTCCTTGTCCAAACCAAAGGATAATCCAATGTGTTGAATAGAGTCTGCTCCT
>CALFHG010000084.1 GCA_937875805.1 uncultured Nitrosopumilaceae archaeon | reverse complement strand
TTATCAAATGTTATGGCAAGAAAATTACATTTGTCTTCTAGTTCTTTTGTGACATTATGTTTGCCTTTTGTTTTATTTTGTATTAAAAATAAAACTCTGGAATTAGAATTAGAATTAGAAGAAACATTTGGAGATATCATTGAAAAGGAGATTGAATTGATACAATGAGTTGGAGAAAAATCCCCATGAAATTTCCTGGAACTTGCATAGTTTGTAATGAAAAAATCCCTGTTGATGAAATTGGTTTGTGGGCAAAAGGTTTGGGTGTTAAACATGAAAAATGTGCTCAAACTAACGAATTACAATGTATTGTGTGTGGGGCACCTGCTGGTTGCTCTCAATGTGAATTTCAAGAAATTTGTGATATCCCAAATGTCTCTCAATTGTGTATCTGTAAGAAATGTAGCGAAGAAAAGGATGCTTTTAACTCTTATCAAAAATCAGTAAACAAGAAATTTCCACTTCTTAACTCCTGAAATTCTAAAATAAACAATGATCTTTGAATTTTTATAAAAATTCCAGATCATGATATTCTCAAATTAAATTAATATAGGAAACTATCATCCTTTAGAATACTGTGCATTCTGAAAAGATTGAAGGGTATACTAAAAAAAATAATACGGCATTACAAGGTGGAGGTCAAGATCGAATTAAGGCTCAACATGATAAGGGTAAATTAACTGCTCGTGAAAGAGTTCATCTCTTACTTGATGAAGGCACTTTTACTGAAATTGATCCATTAACCACTCACCATTATCACGAATATGATATGCAGAAAAAGAAATTCTTTACAGATGGTGTAATTGGTGGTTATGGAAATATTGATGGCAGAAAAATTTTTGTATTTGCTTATGATTTCACCGTACTTGGTGGAACACTTAGTCAAATGGGGGCTAAAAAAATCTGCAAACTAATGGATCATGCAGTTCAAACTGGATGCCCAATTATTGGAATTATGGATTCTGGTGGTGCAAGAATTCAAGAAGGAATTATGAGTCTTGATGGATTTGCAGATATCTTTTATCATAATCAATTAGCTTCTGGTGTGATTCCACAAATCACTGCAAGCATTGGTCCATCAGCAGGTGGTTCTGTTTATTCTCCTGCAATGACTGATTTTGTAATTATGGTTGAAAAAGTAGGAACAATGTTTGTCACAGGACCTGATGTGGTCAAAACTGTGTTGGGTGAGGAAATTTCATTTCAAGATCTTGGTGGCGCTAATACACATGGTACAAAAAGTGGGGTTGCACATTTTGTAGCCCAGAATGAATACGAGTGTATGGATTATATCAAAAAATTAATTTCATTTTTACCTCAAAATAATACTGAAGCACCACCAAAAATTACTACTGATGATGATCCAAACCGAATGGATCATAATCTGATTAACATAATTCCTGAAAATCCATTGCAACCATATGATATGAAAGAAATCATAATCTCAATTGTTGATGATCACACATTTTTTGAAGTACATGAATTATTTGCTCCAAACATTGTAGTTGGTTTTGCAAGAATGAATGGTAGGGTTGTAGGAATTGTTGCAAATCAACCAATACATCTTGCAGGTGCACTAGACATTGATTCATCAAACAAAGCAGCTAGATTCATCCGATTCTGTGATGCATTTAATATTTCTCTTATTACTTTAGTAGATACACCTGGATACATGCCAGGTTCTAATCAAGAACACAATGGTATCATTAGACATGGTAGTAAGTTACTCTATGCATATTGTGAAGCCACTGTTCCAAGAATTACTTTAGTTATTGGTAAGGCATATGGTGGTGCATACATTGCAATGGGAAGTAAAAATCTCAGAACTGATATTAATTATGCATGGCCAACAGCTAGATGTGCTGTATTAGGTGGAGAAGCTGCTGTAAAAATTATGTATAGGAAAGATCTTAGCGAAGCTAAAGATGCTGAGGCACTAAAAAAACAATTAATTGATGAATTTGCAGAAAAATTTGAAAATCCTTACGTTGCTGCATCTCATGGAACTGTAGATAATGTAATTGATCCTGCTGAAACAAGACCTATGCTGATTAAAGCACTTGACATGCTTGAAAATAAAAGAGTAAAACAATTGCCAAGAAAACACGGAAATATTAATTTGTGATTAAATATGATTGAAAAAGTACTTATCGCAAACAGAGGAGAAATCGCTTTACGTGTAATTAGAACATGTAAGGCACTTGGAATTAAAACAGTTGCAGTTTATTCTGATGAAGATTACTCTTCAATGCATGTTAAACAAGCTACTGAAGCATATCATATTGGAGAAGCATCTCCTGCAAAATCATATCTTAATCAAGAAAAAATTCTTGAAGTAATGCTTGCATCTGGAACAGACGCTGTTCATCCAGGTTATGGTTTTCTTTCTGAAAATGATGATTTTGTAAGGTTATGTGATAAAAATAAAATTACCTTTATTGGTCCAACTGCAGAATCAATGGATCTTTGTGGTGATAAAATGAAATGTAAAGCTGCAATGCTAAAAGCAGATGTTCCAACTGTTCCTGGAAGTCCTGGTTTAGTAAAAGATGCAGATGATGCAGAAAAAATTGCAAATAAAATTGGTTATCCTGTTATGTTAAAATCAGTCTATGGTGGTGGAGGTCGTGGAATTAGAATTGTAACTAATGATAAAGAATTACAAGATGGATTTGAATCAGTCACTGCTGAATCTATTTCAGCTGTAGGAAAATCTGCAATTCTTGTAGAAAAATATTTGGAAAAAACAAGACACATTGAATATCAGTTTGCTAGAGATACACATGGTAATACTGTGCATATTTTTGAGAGAGAATGTTCCATTCAAAGACGTAACCAAAAATTAATCGAACAAACTCCTTCACCAATAGTTGATGAAGAAACAAGAGCACGTGTAGGAGAATCTGTTTGTAGAGCTGCTGATGCAGTAGGCTATACTAATTTAGGTACTGCAGAATTTCTAAGGGCTGATAACGGAGAGTTTTACTTTATTGAAATTAATGCAAGATTGCAAGTAGAACACCCAATTACCGAATTTGTATCTGGTTTAGACTTGGTAAAATTACAATTAGATATCGCAAATGGAGAAGCAATCCCATTCAAGCAAAATGATCTAAAAATGAATGGTTATGCAATAGAGTGCAGAATTAATGCAGAAGATACTTTCTTGGACTTTGCTCCATCAACTGGACCTGTACCTGATGTAACTATTCCTGCAGGGCCAAGCGTTAGATGTGATACTTATCTTTATCCTGGTTGTACTGTTTCCCCATTCTATGATTCACTTATGGCAAAACTTGTTACTTGGGGAC
>CALFHG010000083.1 GCA_937875805.1 uncultured Nitrosopumilaceae archaeon | reverse complement strand
TACTCACTCTGATTCTCTAGAATTTACCTTATCTTGGAGTGCCCCGTATGATGGAGGTGTAAGGATTACTGACTATGAGATTTATCAATCAACTGATGGCACCACATATACTCAATACTCTGATGCAGTTGATACTCAAACTAGTGAGGTAATTTCTGGATTATCATATTCAAACACGTATTTTTTCAAAGTAAAGGCAAAAAATTCTCAAGGTACATCTGTAATTGATTCCAATGTTGTATCAAAACAACTCGTTGCACCAATAAATGACACAACTCCACCATCATTTACCGTCAATGGAAATTCTGCAGATTTTACAACAACACTAGTTCGAGGTGTTGATACTTACAATTATGGAACAATAGCAAATGTGGTAGAGGAACAAACTTACACGACTTCTCAAAATACAGAAATGCATTTTCCGCATCATATTGGTGGAGAATATGTTTATGAAAGAGATGTCCCACTTGATGGAACAATTCCTCCACCATCTTATGCACAAAAAATATTCTATACTAGATACACATTAACTGAAACTTCTGGAAACCAACTATCGCACACAATTACTGAAAAGGTTGTGATGTCTCCAGGAAATACTCCTGTAATTAAACTAGATATTGACGCACTAGTTAGAATTGATCTAAATGCACCAATCCCAAAATTTGCATATTCTGCAAGTGATGTAGAAGATGGAGATATCACTTCAAGTGTTATCGTTGACTCGTCTGCTGTAGATACTAGCACCCGAGGTAAATACAAAGTCTATTTCACAGTAACTGATAGTTCTGGCAACACAAAAGTACCTACACAAACAGTTGTTGTTGATAACAGTTCAAACATCAATCTTGCAAAAGGTGGCGGAGCCAGTAATTTTGTTGTCGCTGACAATACAGGTTTTAATTTGATTCCTTCATTATCTACATCTGAAACATTTGAGGTCTCATCTGGAGTTAAACTAGATTTTTCAAACTATGCAAATGATCAGGGCGCGGTGACACTGACCTCACAAATAACACTTGATTCCACTGTGGCAGATGTTGTTTTGCCATCTAGTGTACAAATCTCATCTGCTGCTGGAACATGGACTGGTGAGCTTACAGCACCTACACCAAAAACCATTACTAGTTTAATTTTCACTCCAACTGTTTCAGTAGAATTTGGAAATCCTAATGGAAGGTTGAGTTTTAGTGCTCCAGTAAAAATCATACTTCCCGGTGCGGCTGGCTCTGATGGACTGATTACAGAGTTTGACGGAACAGAGATTTTGATATCTACTACCTGTGATGATTTGACAAATCCCACAAATGTTGGGACAACTGCATGCAAAATTGATAGCGGTGACGATTTGGTTATTTGGACAAAGACTGCATCAACATTTTCTGCAGGTAGTAATGGAGTAGTAGTAACATCTAATGGCGGCAGCAGCGTCTGTGGTTCCAAATGCGCACCTTCTTTTACGACATCATTTACTGATGAATTTCCATTAATCATTAATGGCAAATCATACACATATGATGAAATTAAAAATATTGAATCAATCAATATTCAAAAAGGTGATTCTCTATCAATTATCCTAAAGTCATATGTCTCAATTGGACCAGAATTTCTAGAACATGTATCACTATTCTTTACTGATTCACCACAAATCAAAAATGATCTAACTGAGACCAGTGTCACATATCAAAAAGGAAAGGAATCCTCAATCAAAGACCCACAAGAACTCATTGACACTGCTTTTGTAAAGTCATACATTGATGGAAATAAAGCAGTATTAGAGTATGATGTAAAGTTTACAAAATTTGATTTTGAATCTGATTTATTTTTTAGATTATGGGATTCAAACAGAAATGTATCCTACCTTTACATTGAAGATGTCTTAGAATCTGAAATGACTCAAAAACAATCCATGTCCACCTCATCTCAATCTGTCATTCCACAAAAAGAAAT
>CALFHG010000082.1 GCA_937875805.1 uncultured Nitrosopumilaceae archaeon | reverse complement strand
TGCTACTCTACTAATTCGTAACACGTCACTCAAATCTTGACCTGACAGATATTCTGTATTGTGAGTTTGTAAAAATTTCAGTACTTTTAGTAATCCTGGATTATCAAATGAATTGTAAATCAATTGTCTGTTATTTTTAATTCAAGTATAAAATGTGCTCTAGCATCCAATATCAAAATCAAATCCTCCATCATCCATGCCTCCATCATCCATGCCTCCATCAGGTATATTTTCTTGTGATACATAATCTGACATTCCAATTCCCATCATACCAAACATCATTGAAAACATCATCATATCCATCATTCCAAAAAACATCATTGTTGGTAATAATGACTTATTTTCTTCCATTTTTTGTTGGAGTTTTTGTTTGTCTCCACTCTGATAAATTGATTGCATTTCTTTCCATTTATTTTATATCTGTATAATTTTTCTATCTAATTCTATTGAACCCTCTTCGGTAATTTTTAATTCAATTTTTTTACCAAACCATCCTTTTTTCCTCCACTATGATGTAATTTTTCTTTTCTAATTCTTCTAAAATTGAATTTAATTCTTCTGCTGTGATTTTTGTTTCACTTTGTATGGTTGAAAATTTTATTTTACCTCTTCTAATTGATCCTAACACAATAACGTCTTTTGGCTCTCTTTCCATGACTGTTTGATATTTTTATAATTAAAATACCCTATGATTTTATTTATATTTGATTTTTTAATTTTAATTCTAATTCTGATATTACTTGCTTGATGCCTTCTTTATAATTTGAATATTTGAATTCATATATTTTTGATATTTTTTTATTGGATACTTTCATCGATGTGGTTAATAATTTTATTAAATCTCCTCCTAACACTGCTTTAGCTAAAAACACTGGAACATTTCCTGGGTGTTTTGCATTTATTTGATCTGCTGTAAAATCTGAAAATTCTTTAAAAGTTACTGGCATTGAATCTGCAATAATGAATGACTCTCCAAATGAATTGCTCTCAAGTACTGCAATCATACTTCCTACTGCATCATCTACATGAACAAACCCTTTGTAATAATTTCCTCCTTTTGGCATTCTGAATGTATTTTTTTTCAATCTTTTGATTAACATATGATGAAACCACCCGTCTTCTCCATAAACATCTCCAAAATGAACAACTGCAAAATCTATTTTATGATCCATTGAATTATTTTTTAGATATTTTTCTGCATTTAATCTAATTTTGACAAAATTTGTATTTGGATTATATTCTTGACTTTCATCAATTACTTTTTCTCCAGTTTCTCCATACACTCCTAATCCTGAAATATATATTATTGATTTTGTAATTGATTTAATTTCATTAAACAGCATTTTTGTGCCGTCTAGATTTACTTTTTCTAAAATTTTTTTGTTTTTTTCTAATGGTGTATGTGATGCCAAATGAAACACACAATCAAATTTCAAATCTTTAAAATCTAATTTTTTATCAGTCAAATCTCCGTAAACTATATTTGATTTTAAATTTCCATTTTTGCCTTTACGGATTAAACTAGTTACTTCATATCCTTTTTCAATTAACACTTCTATTAATCTTGAACCGATAAACCCTGTTGCACCTGTCACCAAAATTGATTTTGCCAATACTATTTTCTATTTTTTTTATATTTATTGTATTTATACGTATTTTACTAGTGCCATGCGTTAATTTAAAAATTATATGCGACATT
>CALFHG010000081.1 GCA_937875805.1 uncultured Nitrosopumilaceae archaeon | reverse complement strand
ATTTATTGTATAACTATTTTGCATCTCAGACAGTTATTTCATCATTAACTACTGGTGCATGTGTTTCAAAACCGAATTTTTCATGAATTTCTTGTGCAAACATCTTACATGATTCAGAATCTCCGTGTACTGTCCATACTTTTGGATTTCCTTTTATTTTTTTAATCATGTCAAACAATTCTTTTTTGTCTGCATGTCCTGAAAATTGAAACTGTTTAACTTCTGCTTGAACCTTGAGATCTTTACCTCTGGTTGAAACCATTCCTGTATCTAGTAATTTTTTACCTGGGGTGCCTTCTCCTTGATAAGATACTAGGGCTATTCCATTTTTATTATTAAAAGATAATTCTTGCAAATAATATACAGCGTTTCCTCCAACTAACATACCAGCTGGGGATATTACAACACACGGTTCACCCATTGCACGTTTTCTTTCTGCATGTTCTCTTATTGCAGTTGCACTCTTGATTGCTTCAGAAAATACTTTGGGATCTCTTAGATATTCTGGATGCTTAAACATTATTTCATTTACTTTTAGTGCCATTCCATCCATTATGATTTTGTGTTTGAAATTTGCACTTCGTAAAATACAAGCAATCTCTTGAGAACGTTCAACTGAAAATGATGGGATAAATAATATTCCTTTCCTATCCATTACTTCATTTGCAAATTCTATCAATTCCGTTTCTGATTCTATTCTTGGTTTTTGCTCTGTTTTTGCATAAGTGCTCTCAGTGATCAGCATATCAATTTCCCCTATATCCATATCCATCTCTCGAAGCATCCTTGAGCCATTTGTTTTAATGTCACCTGTATAGAATAATCGTTTTCCCTCTGATTCTACTAATACAGTACTTCCACCAATCACATGTCCTGATTCTCTGAATTCAAAAGTTGCATTTCCTTTGGTTACTTTTTGTTTAAATCCTATCTCTTTGGCATTTTTCATCATATTATTTAATTCAGGTAAATCAAATGGATGTGCATTTTTTTCAATTTTTAACATGTCATTGATTAATAATTTTGAAAGATCAAATGTTGGGGGTGTGGCGTAAACGTCTGTATTTCCACTTACAAAAAGTGATGGAACATTACCTGAATGATCTAAATGGGCATGAGTGATAATAATTGCATCTAGATCTTTAGGTTTTACATGTAGAGGGTATTTTGGTGGTGAGCCTCTTCGTCCAAACATTACCCCATAATCAAGTAATAATTTTGTCCCATTACAATTAACTAAAAAACCCGATCTGCCAACTTCATTTGCAGCTCCTAAAACTTTAACATCCAAGAATTAAAATGAATTTTTATCTACGTTAAAACCTTCTTAGGGTGGATCCGATCATTATGCCTATCATGGAATCTACAAAAGCTTTAATTAGTGTAAGCTAAGATTCGTTTCTCATGGGACGAACCTATGACGAATGGATAGCTCAACAAGATCAAGCTGTCGTAGCAAAAACTCGTGCAGGCGATGAAGGAAACAAAGTACTTCTAAACCAAATTAACTGGATCTGGGTTAACAATCTGATGAATAAAAAAGCAGACCTTAATCCTTCTTCAGCTGAACTACTTGACTGGGTAACTTCTGGTCAAATAGATGCAATGAGAAAATAAACGTGCACTTCACGTTATCTTTTTGTTTTTTAAATTTCTTAATCTAATTTCTGCGCATGAATTTTTAGTCGATCATTTTCATAACAGGGTTATGAATTTCAATCATGGTTTAAATAGTCACCAATCAATCTTAACTTTGTAATGCCAATAGCAATACTTCCAGACATTGATGAACAAAGATGTATCGGATGTGCACTATGTGTAGAAATCTGTACAACTCTTGGTCCTGATGTCCTTAGAGTCAAACCTGTTGAAGGCTGGAAGAGAGGTAAAGCATTCGTTTTCTACCCAGAAAGATGTATTTCTGATGGTGCATGCATAGGTGTATGTCCAACAAAATCAATCTTTTGGATGAGACCAATGAATTACACAGCTGGACAACCAGTACCTCTTCACAAAAACGGTATCTTCATTAAAGGTTGGGCTGAAGACGC
Organism: uncultured Nitrosopumilaceae archaeon; assembly: GCA_937875805.1. Classification (GTDB taxonomy): domain Archaea; phylum Thermoproteota; class Nitrososphaeria; order Nitrososphaerales; family Nitrosopumilaceae; genus Nitrosopumilus. The sequence continues at coordinate 5,513 of CALFHG010000081.1, read as the reverse complement.
CGCTCTATAAGCAGCATCTTTTAGCACATTCTTTTTTCTTATTTTTAATTACACAAAAGATTTTTTCTTGATGTCTTTTGGTAAATCTTTTACAAAATATTTTAGGAATTTATCTTCTTTATCATAATGTATTTCTGAAAATTTATTGTTTGAAAAGAAATCATTCCATGTTTTTTCAAATGTAGGAAACTCACTTGGTTCAAAATCTATTCTCGAAGTTTCATGATGTGCTGCTGGAAATATATCTGAAATTTCAATTGGAATTAATCCTAATTGTGGATTATATTGACACACTTGGAATGCTTCAAAATCTTTGAGTTTCTTTTTTAGTCTACTATATTCATGAGAAAGATATCCTGGCTTTGTACTGGATTCTTTGGTGATGATTAATTTTTTCTTCTTTGATTTGAACTTTCTAACAGTTTTATGGAATGATACAACTTCTGGTCTATACTGATCCTCTTTACTGAATAGGAAAATAGCTCGCTCTTTGAATTTAGGAGTGCTTAAACCGAGAAATTCATAATTTTCAGTCATTACTTCAATCATTTCAAATAGTTTGGGATGAGCTCTTGCCTTTTTAATTACATATTCCCATAATCTTCCTTCATGAATTGCTTGTTTGACTTTGTCAACTTCCAGTTTGATTGCATACAAATTATGAATTGCCAATTGATTAATTTTCTCAGTTGCTTCTAATTGACGAAATTCATCAGGAGTGTATTTTGAACATATTTCGCAATTGCATGGAAATATGGAAATATCTGATAAATATCGTGTACCGTCATCAGTGATGTATCTTAGTTGTTTTGCATAAAGCATGTATGATGCTGAATCAAATGTGTCGCAGCCTAATGCTATTGCAAATGGTATTGTGAGAGGATGACCTGCACCAAAAAGATGAAGTGGAATCGAATGTGGCATCTGTTTTTTTGCAGCAACTATCATTTGTGCTAATAATCGATATTCATATGACTCCATAAATTCAACTGGACTTCCTAATGCAAGCATTTGAAATCCCATGTCTACTAAACTCTTGGTAGATTTTGCAACCAGATCAAAATGTTCTCCTCCTTGAATGGGTCCAATCCAAATTTGACCATTATCTGCTCTTCCGTCAAGAGTTTCTTTTGAAACTTTTAGAGTATGTTTTACATATGCTTCTGCTTTTTTAATTGGCATTCCATATCCTGTTGGTTTATCCAACGGAATAGCAAAATCAGTTAGAATTCCTTTTTCAAAGTTTGCCATCTCTGGTGGTGATACATCGACATCTCCATATTCGAGAACTTGATATCCTCCGGAATCTGTCATGATTCCTCCATCAAAATTAATTATTTTATGAATTCCTTTTTCAATGGCATCATCACCATAACTATTTCTTGTAATGTATGCATTAGTAATTACTAAATCAAAACCAATCTCTCGAATTTTTTTAGATGGGATTGTTTGTTTAACAGGATGAATAACAGGAACAAATGCTGGAGTCTCAATTTCTCCATGATTTGTATATAGAGTACCAATTCTGCCAGCTAAATCTGTTTTTGAGATTTCAAACAAGTAATTACACAAATTCAAAGGCGTTATTTAATCAATCAACAAAAAATTTTCCTAAATCATTATTTTTTGTCACTAAATCAAGCCAATCTACTTCCTCATTTCCCTCTTTATTCATAATTATGCTCATGATTTTTTCAAGCATCTCTGCAACTGTTTTTTCGCTGACGTTAATTTGAAATGTTTTTTCTTGAAATTTGGTAATTGCATCATTTGCTATAATTCCTAAAATTTCACTACCTGTATTATCTATAATTTTTTTATCAGAGTATCCTCTATTTTTGTAAACTGGAATCAAATCATAAGGACTTCTTCTTAACACTATCATTGTCTTTACCTGATTTTTTCTTAAAACATATGGGGCCAAATGTCCTACAATTACATTATTTTCAGAAATTTTTTCTTCAAGTATTTTTTCTAGTTTTTCAACATCTATATCATTTGTATCGTCATTTTTTTCAAAAAGCCCTGAATCTTTTGCAATTTTATTAATATCTATTATTGATAATTTCATTTTATCTGCAATTTGTTCTGTAATCGTATGTTTTCCAACACCTGGATTACCTGTAATTACAATAGACATGATGTGAAATCATAACTAACTAGATTAAACGATTTCTGTAATACTAATAAGTAGAATTAGGTTTTTGATAATATTGCAAATTGGTTTACTAGGAAAAGCAAATGTTGGTAAATCTACATTCTTCTCAGCTGCAACTGAAATGCCTGTTGCAGTAGGAAATTTTCCTTTTACAACAATTGAACCTAATGTGGGAGTAGCATATGTTCAAGCAGATTGTGCTTGTAAACATTTTGAAATCAAACATGAAAATGAATTATGTGTAAATGGTACACGTTTCATTCCTGTAAAACTCATTGATGTTGCAGGATTAGTTCCAGGAGCACATGAAGGTAAAGGGTTGGGAAATCAATTTCTTGATGATGCACGACAAGCTGAAGTTTTAATTCATGTTGTTGATATTGCAGGAACCACTGATATTCAAGGACAATCTGCTCCAGTTGGAACCCATGATCCATTAGAAGATGTATCTTTTGTACAAGATGAATTTGATCAATGGTTTGCAGATATTCTAAAAAGAGAATGGGATAAGATTACTAGGGAAATAGATCAAAAGCGAGCAAAACTAACTGATGGTATAGCAAAAAGATTTTCTGGATTGGGAATAAAAGATTACCAGGTTCAAGAAATTCTTCAAAAATTAGGTTTTATGACCAAAAATCCAAAAGAATGGAAAGAAAATGACATTGAAACTTTTGTTAAAGAATTAAGAAAAAATACAAAACCTATGATTATTGCAGCAAACAAAGCAGATCTTTGCCAAGATCTTAATATTATTAAAAAAATTTCTGATAATGTAATTCCATGTAGTGCAGAAACTGAATTACTTTTACGAAAAGCATCAAAAGCTGGAATTGTAAATTATTCTTCTGGCGATGAAGGATTTACTCTTGTTGAAGGGAAAGAAATTCTTCCACCACAACAAAAAGCACTTGATTTAGTCAAATCCATTTTTTCAAAGATTCACTCAACAGGCATTCAAAAAATTTTAAACACTGCAGTTTTTGATTCACTAAAATTTATTGTTGTATATCCTGTAGAAGATGAAACAAAACTAACTAACAAAGATGGTGTTATCTTGCCTGATACAAAATTAGTTCCACCTGATTCTACTGCTAAAGATTTGGCGGAATTAATTCATGCAGATATTGCAAAGGGATTCTTACATGCAATAGATTGTAAAACTAAACAAAGAATTAGCGGAGATCAAAAACTCAAAAATGGTGATGTTATCAAAATTGTTTCTACATTAAGTCGTGGATAATATGCTAGGACTGGGAATTGAAAGCACTGCTCATACATTTTCTTGTGCTATAATTGAAAAACATGGAAAGAAAGGAAAAATTCTTTCAGATATTAGAAAAATTTATCGTCCTGCAGAGGGGGAAGGAATTCATCCTCGTGAAGCATCTCGTCATCATATTGAGTATAGTTCTCCAGTACTTTCTGAGTGTCTCCAAGAAGCAAATGTCACAGTCAAAGATTTAGATATTATTTCATATGCTGCAGGACCAGGTTTAGGTCCATGTCTGCGTGTAGGTGCTGTAGTTGCTAGATCTCTTTCTTCTCACTACAAAATTCCAATATATCCAGTAAATCATGCAATTGGACATATTGAATTAGGAAAATTACTAACTGGCTCAACTAACCCTCTGGTACTTTTGGTCTCTGGAGGGCACACTATGATTTTGGCATTTCTAAATAAACAATGGAGAGTATTTGGAGAAACATTGGATATCACTTTAGGTCAACTACTGGATCAATTTGGACGTTCAATTGGATTTGCATCCCCATGTGGAAAAAATATTGAAGAGTTAGCATCTACATCTTCAAACTATGTCTCTTTACCGTATTCCGTAAAGGGTAACGATGTATCCTTCTCTGGATTATTATCTGCAACAAAATCTGTTGCAACACAAAGTAAAGTAGATGCTTGTTATTCCCTTCAAGAAACAGCATTTGCTATGATTAGTGAGGCAGTAGAACGTGCTTTATCATTTACAAGAAAAAAAGAATTAATGATTGTTGGAGGAGTTGCAGCCAACAAACGATTATCTGCAATGTTGAAAGATGTTTGTAAACGACATAGTTGTAAATTTTTTATTGTCCCATTACAATATGCTGGTGATTGTGGAAGTCAAATTTGTTGGACTGGTTTACTGGAATCTCAAATAAAGTCAGGTGTAAAACTAAAAGATACCTTTGTTACTCAATCTTGGAGATTAGATTCTGTTAAAATTAATTATTGATTTTTACTTTCACTAATAGTCTGTTCAATAATTTTAACCCAACTTTTAGTATTGAAAACTCCAAACTTGAAAGTTTGTTCACCTTCATCTATTTTTGCTGTAAAACATACTTTTTTCATAAATAACCCTTCTTTCCATGTTTTTGTTATTTTATCTAATGAAATATCTAAAACAGTGTCTCCAAAATGTTTAGAAAAATCCATTATTCTTGCATTGGTTTTATCAAATGCCAATCTCTTATTTGTTAATGTTAAAATTCCTGCACCTAACTTATCTTCACCACAATCTTCTTGTTTGATTCTTTTCTCCCCTTTATCCATGATTAATTTTTATTGAATTCCTCTGGATATAATGTTAATGAAATTAATAAAAAAAGGCGCTGAAGCAGATATCTATCAAACTAAATGGCAAAATTCTAACGCAATTTTAAAAATTAGAAAAATTAAAACATATAGAAACTCCTCATTAGATTCAAAAATTCGTAAACAAAGAACTATCAAAGAATCTCAAATGCTTTCACTTGTAAAATCATTTGGAATACCAACACCTCTTGTTTACTTTGTAAATTTAAAAAAAACATCCATTACTATGCAAGAAATTCCTGGAAAACCTGTACATGATTTATCTGAATCAAAAATTATTAAACTATCCAAGGATATTGGAAAACTAGTTGGTACTTTACATAAGAATGGAGTTATGCATGGTGATTTAACAACTTCAAATTTTATTTTATTTCAAAATATTGTATTTGTAGTTGATTTTGGATTATCTCAAACTACGATAAAACCTGAAGATCATGCTGTTGATTTGAGATTAATTAAAGAAATTCTCAATAGTGCTCATGCCAAAATCATGCTATCTTCATGGAAAAATTTCCTAAATGGATACAAATCTATAGTTGGACATGCCTACTATGCCAAAATAACTAAACTAGTCTCAGAAATAGAAAGTCGTGGAAGATATGCACAAGTCGTTTGATCTATTTTTTGTATCTTCTAATAATCACAAATATCAAGAAGCAAAGATAATTTTGGATTCTTTAGGAATTCATCTTGGATTTTTAAAATCCACTTTAGAAGAAATCCAATCAAACTCACTTCATAATATTGCAATTGCCAAAGCGAGTG
>CALFHG010000080.1 GCA_937875805.1 uncultured Nitrosopumilaceae archaeon | reverse complement strand
GTTTTCAAACCCTATGCAGGTGTATTCATTGTAGATAATGCTATAATGAAAAGACTAGATGCTTGATTTTTGTTATATTCCTTGTTTTCTTAAGAGAAACTGCATAACTGCTTCTTTGGAATAATCTATTCCGTGTTCATCATCAGTATGCTTTCTAAAATCATCGATAACTGTCTCCATTTCCCCTTCTGCTACAAAATCACATTCAAACCCATAATCATTACATGTCAGTTTTGCCATACTATGTGGAAAAATAATCAATATAAAAGTCACATGTATATTTCTAAAGTTAAATTATATTTTTTCAATTCTAATCAATGGATCTATGTTGTAACAAATGGATTGATTCGTTTATCTTTATCCATACTATGAATAGAAAATTTGTTTATGCTTGAGTATGTTTAACGAACTTAGTTGAATACTTTAGGGATTATTTTTTGAATTACGTTCAAGTGTGTTAAACAAACTTAGCTAAATCCTATCAAGGTTTATAACCAAAAATTGAGCACACAACACAAAATGGGACTTGTAAAAGACGTAATCAAAGAGATTGGAAATAAATCAAGGGAATTCTATGAATTTGTTTTACCACCAATTGACATGTATCTCAATGATGAAAATCTAAAAATTGTAATTGATATTCCTGGATTTACAAAAAAAGAAATTGAATTATCTTTATGTGGAGACATTCTCTCCATCAATGCAAAAAAAACAATTGATGAAAAAGAATCAGAATCATTGATTTCAAACCAAAGACCAAATGTAATTGATAAAAAAATTAGACTTCCTGTAGAAATTAAACAAGGAGAAGAAAAAATAGAATCTGCAAAATATGAAAATGGTATTCTTACATTAATTATACCTATTACAAAAAAGGGAAAAGATATTACAATAGAATAATCTAGTGTTTTCTAAAAAATCCTGAAGCAATCATTATCAAACCAGAACTAATCATACCTACTAAACCAAGTAATTCACTTGATTGGTATAAAAATACAGAACCAAGAAAAGTTGCTGATGCAAATATACTTCCACTGATTAAAACCATAGGTCTTCCTTTCTTCATATAGATTTGAGCTTCATCCATAAGTTTTTTCATTTCAGGTCCAATTCTAAGAGCTGAATCAATTGATTTTGAAAAATTATCAAATGAAATTTTTAATTCTTCAATATATGCACGTGGAATAAGATTTTCTTCTAGTAAAATATTTTTTAAAACTTTAACAAATTTAAAATCTATATCATGAGTTTTGTAGATTCCTTCAATGATTGATGCCATTCTCATATACAAAGCTAAATTCTTGGGCAATACAAATGGGAATTTACTCATTGTTTGATTCGCAAGCTCCATCAAACTTTGAACTTCCATTTCATCAGGTTTATTTCCATGCATTGCACGAATTGAGAGTTCAATTCCTTTTTCAATTACCTCTCTATTGTAACCAGGAGTTAACATTGAAAGATCAATCATCGCATTGACTACTCTAGGAGGATTTTTTTCAACTAGTGCAAGATAGAGTCGAATTAATTTGAATCTAGTCTCATTGTTTATTCGTCCAACCATTCCATAGTCATACAAAATGAGTTTTCCATCATCAGTTACTGAAATATTACCAGGGTGAGGATCTGCATGAAATGTGGAATGTTTGAGAAGCATTGTAAAAAAGACCTTGTGAACATCAATTACAAGCTGTTCTCTATCAATTCCTTTTTCATTCAAGGCTTTTACATCTGTAACCTTGATTCCAGGAAGATACTCCATGGTAAGGACATTTTTTGATGAATAATCATCATAAACAGATGGCACAATAACTTTACTTGAACTAGCCATATCATGTTTAATTTGTTTAAGATTTTGGAGTTCATTTGTGTAATCCATTTCTTCATAAATTGTTTCAATAAATTGAGAAAGCATTGCTTTTGCAGAATAACGCAAATTTGGATCAACAAATCTTAATGCTATAGGAAGAACTTTTTTTAAGACTTGGAGATCCTTTGCAACAACTTTTTCAATTCCTGGTCTTTTCACTTTTACAACAATCTGTTGACCAGAAATAGAACCACGATAAACTTGACCTATTGAAGCCCCAGAAATTGGATTAGGATCAATCTCATCAAATTTTTCATTAATTGGACCAAGTTCTTTTTCAATTATTGGTTTTACTTGATCAAAGGGTGCAGAAGGAACACAGTCTTGGAGTTTTGAAAGCTCTTCTAAATATGGTTGAGGTAAAATATCTGCTCTTGAGGAAAGCCATTGTCCTAATTTTATGTATACAGGTCCTAGCGAAATGAATGTATCAAGAACATTTCGAGCATTTTTTCTAAACTGTTCTGAATCAATTTGATTTTTTTCCTGATTAATCCATTTCTTTCTATCTTTACGTAATGCAAGAATAGATGGAAAAAGTTTGAAGAATACTTGTATTGTTCTTACAGTGGACATTATAATTTCTCTAGATAATTTTTTATTTTCTTAGTAGCTAAATATCCAACATATCCAGAAATTATTGAAGATATTAATCCAGAAGTTATTGTTAATTTTTTAGAATTTTTATTTGTAATTTTTTTTGCTATTTGTGAACCTCCAAAAATTGCACAAGCTAAACCAATTAAGACCTCAGGAGCGTCATAAACTAAATGCCCCATAGGATCTTTTCGTGGATCAATTTTATCAGTATGAACTAAAAATTTATCGTCGTATTCTCTAATGTGTAAATTGCCATAACGATATTGTTTGTTTGAGCCATTTTTTTGCCCAAGAATTGTTTCTTCTGCTTGTTCTAGCATGAATTCGCGTAATTCCTTTGGGACTTCAATCTCATCCCCAGGCATATACGCAAGATCCAGTAATTGCTTATAATCTTACGGTATAGATACTTCAGCCTGAGACCAAAAATATTTTGTACTTTGGTGACGGTTAGAATAAATTTTGTAAATTAGTATTTAGATCTCACTGATAATTTCTTCGTGTCTCTTTTATTACAATTTTTTTAAATTAATCTGATAGATAAGATGGAAGTTCGTTTCTAAAGAAACTTTACACTATCTATTGGAATCATTTTAACGATCTTTTGTAAACATTAGAAGACTAAGCGAAAAGGCTATCAGCATTGCAACTCCTGGAACATATGCATAGTTGAATCCCACACCAGGATGATCTAATTGATGATAGTAATTAATCAGAAATGTTACTGCAAGTAAAATTACTCCTACAATTGTTAGTTTTCGATGTGTCTCCAATAAAGATGGCTTTATGGTTTAGTATATGAATTAAAAATACTAGTCAGTTTACAGTAATGGTATTGTGATGAATTCTACAATACTACATGCTAGAAATAGAAATATGCCCTTCACCATACCGAAAATTACATGCTTAAGATATCATATAATTATGAGGTAAATTTTCCAAAAATGAAAATCAGAAGTTACTATGGTTCAGTTTCCATTTGAGATAATTTTGTAATTACTTGTTCTAATTCTGCTGTGTTTTCTTCAATTACTTGTTTTATTACGTTGATTTCCTCATTGATTTTTTCTAAATTAACATCATCAGAATTTTTAATTTGACTTTCTAAATCATTTAGAATTTTTTGATTTTGTTGATTAATTTTTTCTAAATCATTTTTATATGATTCTAATTTTTCATATTGACTAGTGATTTCAGGAACATCAATGTATTCTTGAAAAGTTAGAAAACCTAATGAAATTACTATACTTCCAATAGATAAAACTGCAATGAGAATTATAATTGTTAACCTCAATTTATTATTCCTTAATTCCTCGTTTTAGATTTAAAATTATGTCTTCAACTAGCCTCAATTGCTGTTTTTTTACGCCTACGAATTATGTAAAATGCAGCTCCCATCACTAAAAGAATTGAAATGATTATCATTGTTGGATCAATAGAATTTTCATCTTCCTTTGGTGGTTCCTTTACAGTAATTGTTGCATCATGATTTAGAAATATTTCATCTCTTGTACTATCTTTGTATCTTACAGTTATTGTGATGTCATGTTCACCATATCTTGGTTCACCATCAAATTCAATTGGAAGATTAAATGGTACTGGTGCTTCTGTTTCAATTTCATCAATAAATTGAGTATTTGATTTAATATTAGATTCACCTTTAGATTCAATAGAAACAAAACCAAATAATCCATCTTCATTTCCTTCGTTAATTATTTCACCAATTACCATTTGAGTACCAGATAATTCAATTACATCAACATTGAAGATTGTTAAATCAATTAGTCCTTTGATGTAAAAATCAACAATTTTTGAAATTTGATGTAAATCTCCATGTGCGTTATAATATGAAATAGATAATGGAATCCTTAAAGTGTCACCTTTCAATGATTGAGGAACATATACAGTTGCAGTGAGTTGTCTTGATGATTTTGGATCAATATTTCCAATATCCCAGCTTGATTCTAGAATTACAACATTTTCTATATTAGTAGTTGAAGATGATGTTGATGCAAGTTCTGTTTGTGTATTTGTTGCAGTAATATCTACACCAGAAATAGGAGCAGTACCATCATTTGAAATTTCAATTACCACATTGTTGGATCTTAAAGAGGTAAGAAAAGGCTGTAAAGCTTTGACATTAATTACACTATCACCAGTTACCTTAAAATCAAAATCATCAAATGCAGTTCTAACTCCAGATTCTCTTAATCTAGAATAATCTACTTTTACAGTTCCAGGATATTGTTGGATTTGTATATTTTTATCAATATTTACAAAAAATGTTAAGTAGAAATTCTCACCCGCTAATGAATTTGCAACACTATCTGAATAAATTAATGATTGAGGACCATCTGAGGCTGAAAATCCTAATGGTAAAGATAGCTGACCACTAATTCCCGTAATATCTTGAGATCCAACGTTGGCAAATATAGCAGTAAATGGAACATTACCATCTCCTGGTTCAACTTCAATTTTTTCGTTAATTGTACCAAAATAAGCATCTAGAAATTTTACATCACCAAAGTCTCTTTCAAAAGGAGATTGACCAAATCCTCCTGAACTAATTTGTGCATAAGAATTATCAAAAATAATTGGTAACAATCCAATCACAAGTAATGATAAAATAATTTTAGAATTCATTATACTGTTATCTCCATTTCTGATGGCATATCACCTTCAAATGCTTTACCATCTTTAATTGTAATGACTCTATCAACATTGCCAAAATGTTCTCTATCGTGTGTGACAATAATGAATGTTTGATTGAGTTTTTTTGCCATAGATTTCATTAGTTGAACTATTGTTGCTGAAGTGACAGAATCAAGATTGCCAGTTGGTTCATCAGCTAAAACTATAGATGGTTTATTGATTAAACCTCTTGCAATCGCAACTCTTTGAGCTTGTCCACCTGAAATTTTATTTGCACGTTTGTATATTTGATCTTCAAGTCCAACTGCTTTCAGTAAATCCATTGCATCTTTTTCACCAGTGTTATTGCCTCCAATTTGTAAAGGTAACAAAACATTTTCTAAAACTGAGAGATCAGTAAGTAGATTTGAAAATTGGAAGATAAATCCTAATTTTTTATTTCTAAATGAAGAAATTTTATCATCATTAAGTGTAGTAGTGTCAATTCCATCAATTGAAATTTTACCTTTTGTAGGATGATCTAATAATCCAATCATGTTTAGTAAGGTAGATTTACCAGATCCAGAGCTACCAACAATTAAAACAAATTCTCCTTGTTTAATTGAAAATGAAACATCATCAAGAGCTTTGACTCGGTTATCGGCTTCACCATAAATTTTACTCATATTATTAATTTCAAGTACACTAGACACTTCTCATAGCCTCCACAGGTAGTAGTTTCGTAGCTCTATACGATGGATATAGAGATGCAATTATTGCCAAAATAAATGACATTAATGCAGTTTGGATAACCTTTTCCCAGTTGTAAGTTACTTCTAAAGGAAGACTTCCATTAAATGACATTTTGGTTTCCTTTGCATATACAGTATAACCCAATCCTGCTGCAGTACCTACGCCAGCACCAATTGCTCCAATAATCATTCCTTGGAAAATAAAAATTATCAGAATATCTTTTCGTTTAGCTCCAATTGATCTCATGACACCAATTTGTCTTGTTTTTCCATTTACTAACATCATTTGTATTGTAACAATTGCAAATGCAGATGCCATCATTCCAAAATATCCAATCATGTTAATCATTGCAATACCTGATCTAAAACCTTCTAGTTGTGCTTCTGATGCTTCTTCTGTAGTTTCTGCAATAAAGTCTTCATTTGGGAATGAACGTAAAAAGAACTCTTTAACTTCAAGAGCTTTAGAATGATCGTAAAGTTTTACCATAAATGAGCCAGTATCTCCGTGTCTGCTCATCATATCTCGTAAAGTATCAATGTGAATAACTCCAGAATAATCAAACCCTTGACCTCCTGGTGAATTTGCAATTCCAGTAACTGTAAATCGTTTGATTTGATCCTGGCCCCATCTATCAACTACCAAAACTTTAACACTATCACCAACTTGAGCTCCTCCAAGATCTCGTGCTATATTAGATCCTAATACTATAGAGTTTCTTGAAAAAACATAACTTCCTTCTGTAACAGTTTCATGGACTGTAGATGCTCTAACATCATTAAATGGATCAACACCAACTAATGAAATTCTAGTTTCTTCAATTAACTTTCCATTTTTAGTCATATTCATTTCAGAACTAGTAGAAAGCCGCGGTGTCGCGGCTTGAACAACTGGGATTCGCTCAAACCATCGAATTAAAGATTGATCAGATTTATCGATAAAATCAAATTCATCAGTTATGATTACGTCACCGGTATTGTAATCACTAATGTCCCTTACAATAGCATCAAACAATCCCTGAAAAATTACAAAGTTTACATGGATTACCAAAATTCCAATTGTTACTGCTAAAACAGCACCAAACAAACTTCCTTTTTGATTGAATAGCATTCTTTTTGCAAGTTTTATCCTATAATCCACGAAACAAATAAAATAGTCTAATATTTAATGTATATGATACATAGTGCTAACAGTATAGACAATTTTATATCATATTAGTTATTTCTATACCATAAGGAGTCAGTGTAAATGATAAAATGGACAATTTAGATATGAAAATCCTTAGCAGATTATTGAACAATTGTAGAGAATCTGACAGACAAATAGGCATAGAATTAGGAATTTCAGGTGGAGCCGTTAGAGCAAGAATCCAAAAAATGCAAGCAAAAAAGATTATCGAAGAATTCTTCATCAAAGTTGAACCACCTGTTTTGGGTTATGGTATCTTGTACTTTGTCGTATCAGGTGAAAATATTAAAGAAATTTTAGAGCAAGCAAGTCTTGTAGGTGAACCATATTTCGTGGTACCATGTGTAGGTGGGATTACAGTTTGTGGTATTTCAATAAAAGAGAATATGGAACAAAAAATTGAACTTGCAAAGAAATTGATGAAAGATGTAAGAGTATTATCAATTTTTGAAGCAGAGAATCCAGGGTTTAGTTCAAATCTTACAAAAACAGATTTAGAAATTTTAGAAGAATTAATTAAAGATCCCAGACAAAAAATTGAACAAATTGCAAAGAATACAGAAATGTCAACGAAAACAATAACAAGGTGTATTGAAAAATTACATAAAAATGATGGAATTCAGTTTACATTAGTTTATGATCCTATAAAAATTAAAAATTTTATTCCTCACGCTATACTAGCCTGGATAGAGGGGGATCTAAAAGAAACTTTAGAAAGTTTGAATGACTCATTTTCTGAATCATATTTACAAATTCCTTTCATAGCAAAAAATCAAATTGTTTTGTTTATGTATAGTGATAATATTTTCAAAATGGATGAACTAACACAAAAAGTTAGAAATATTAAAAATATAAAATCGGCTGATTTATTTATTCCAAAAAAGATTTCATTTTACATAAAGTGGATAGAAAAAGTAATAAAAGATTTCAAAAAATCACCAAAATTACACCTAATTTATCAAACCAATTAAATAAGAATAATTTTCCATACATAATATGAAAGAGACAAAAATCTATGAAGGAAAAATTTTAGGTCTTAGTGTTTATGATGGAAAAATAGAAGGCAGAAAAGTTAAACGAGAAGTTATCAAACATAGAGGTGCTGCAGCAATGCTTGCTTTTGATGAAAATAAAAAAGTAATTCTTGTTAAACAACATAGATTTCCACATGGATATGTTTTAGAAATTCCTGCTGGAACATTAGAAAAAAAAGAAGAACCAATAAAATGTGCATTTAGGGAATTAGAAGAAGAGACTGGATATAGAGCAAAAAAAATGATCCCTCTCATTACCTATTATCCGTCAATTGGCTACAATGCAGAGATAATTCATTGTTTTGTAGCCTCAGGATTAAAGAAAATATCGGATTTGAAATTAGATGAGGATGAAATATTATCTGTAGTAAAAATGGATATCAAAAAACTTCTATCGATGATAAAAACTGGTAAAATTCAAGATTCAAAAACAATATGTGCAGTTTTAACATATGCTGTAAAGAAAAAATTGTATTAATTATTCATTATAGATAGGTTGTACAAGATCTGCAAGATCTGCCCAAGATTGTGCAATTCTTTCAAACATGTATACTAAATCAAGAAAGTCTAAAGGAATTTGTTTTTTGTTACCTAATGTAGTTCGAAGTAAGCTAAGTTTCTCTTCATATTTTTTATGCATTGAAATTGCTTCAATAGCTAAAAGTCTATCAGGCTTTGTAAAAGCATCAATAGATTTTTCAGCAACATTATTAAAATCTTTTACTACATCATAGATTTTTTTAGAAAATTCCTTAGATAATGAAAAGTTGAAGATAAAATTTGAGAGTTCAACAATAGAATCACCTGCATTTTCAAGAACGTTTGCAGCAACTCTATAATCAAGTATATCGATATTTTCTAAATTAAATACATTAGCCAATCTTTTATCAACTAGTGTACTACGAATTAAACGAACAAGTAAGAAGTATTGCCTATTCACTTCAACATCACGTTTTGATAATGTTTGAAGATTAGATTTATCATCTGAAATTAATCCACGTAATACATCATCATACATTCCAAGTGCAATAGAACTTATTCGTTTGAGAATTTTTGATGGATTAAGAGTTGTTGCATCTAAAAGAAATTGCATATTAATGTGAGATGCATCTTCTTCAATTATTTCCATTCCAACTAATCTTCTCATTGAATTACGAATCTCTTCTCTGTCTTCACCAGGAATAATAGATGTTGAATTAATTACAATAATATCATATCCTAAAAGATATGCACCAGTAATGTTTGCTACAACATTTTCTCCTTTGGATAACGGATACGAAATTACTAATTCCTTTGTTGGTCTAGTTTCCTTATTGGCAGAAATGGAAATACTATCTTGACCAGTTTCCAATTCAACTTGAGCACCTTTATCTAAATTATTTGCAACAACCCATTCTTTAGGTAATGATACAAGTATACTACTTCCAATTCTTTGTAGTCGTCGAACAAATTTAGTCAATTTATACTAATTTAATTAATTTAAGCCATATTCTTATATTTTGTGTAAAGTTTAAACTTAGATTAATGGAGGCAACAGCATTTTGTCCAGCACATATTACAGGTTTTTTCAAAGCCCATTTAGATGATGATCAAGATAATTTAGAGAATTTAGGATCTATGGGGGCAGGTTTTTCAATTAAACAAGGAGTTACAACTAAAATAAAAATCAAAACAATAGATAATCAAAGCTCAAATTTTAAAATTACAACACATGGGTATCAATCAGACAAAACAGATGTTTCACAATACGTATTAAATGAATTTTTAAAACTTGGAAATTTTTCAGACAAATTTTTTGATATAGAACATGACATTTCAATTCCAGTTGGGTATGGCTTAGGATCTAGTAGTGCTGTTGCATTATCATTATCATTTGCATTAGATCAAGCACTTGATACAAAATTAGAGAAAACAATGATTGGCCAAATTGCACATAATGCAGAAGTTAGTTGTAAAACAGGATTAGGAGATGTTTTAGCATCATATCATGGCGGATTTGAAATTCGTATTAAACCAGGTGCACCTGGAATTGGTCATGTTGAAAAAATTACTACAGATAAAATTTCTATTATTATGATTTGCTTTTCTCCAATATCTACAAACAAATTCATCAAAGAACGATTATCACAAATTAATGGACTAGGAGGAAAAATGGTAAATAAATTATTAGAAACAAAAGATTATTATCATTTTCAAGATATGTCCTTAGAATTTGCAAAATATGTAGATGTTATGACTCCAAGAATACAAAAAATAGTTGATGAATTATCTGATAATGATATTAAATGTGGAATAGCCCTATTTGGTGAAACAATTTTTTCAATGGTTCCACAAAATAATGAATCTAAAGTTTTAAAGATTCTACAAAAATATTCTGATGGAATCATAATTAAATCAGAATTAGATGACATTGGAGCCAGAGTATTAAATAATTAATTAAAAATTATGTCATTAATTCCTAAATCTCATCCAAGAGCTAAATCACTTTTAATTCGTGAAAAACTAGTTGTGGGTTTTGATAATGGATTAGTTGCAAAAGAAGGTCTTTTGGCTCACGGTAGAGGTGAGGCTTTTGATTACCTTCTTGGAGAAAAGACAGGTAAGGCTGCTTTGCAGGCCATAAGGGCTGCGGCTGCACAGATTCTTGTAGCAGAAATGCCCGTTATCTCAGTTAATGGAAATATAGCAGCATTATGTCCAAAACAAATTGTAAAGTTATCAAAACAGATCAAAGCAAAACTTGAAGTAAATTTGTTTTATGTAAATGAAAAAAGAAAACAGGCAATTATTAAAACTCTCAAAAAAAATGGAGCAAATGAAATTTTAGGTTCCAAAATTACTTCATCTAAAAAACTACCAGGAATAGATTCTGCAAGAAGAATTGTTGATAAGGATGGAATTTTTGTAGCAGATGTTGTCATAGTGCCATTAGAAGATGGAGATAGAACTATGGCACTTAGAAAAGCAGGTAAAACAGTCATAACATTTGATCTAAATCCTCTCTCTAGAACTTCACAGACAGCAAATATTACAATTGTAGATAATGTCACACGGGCAATTGATTTACTAATTAATGAATCAAAAAAACTATCAAAAAAGAATAAAAAAAGCCTTCAAAAAATAATTGATGATTTTGATAATAAGAAAAATCTAAGGGAAAATATTATTCAAATTAAAAATAATTTAACAAGGAGTGCTAAAATTGCATAAAACTGTACAAGATATTATCAATATGAAAAAAGAAAGAAAGAAAATTTCAGTGATTACAAGTTATGATTACACTCTAGCTTCATTATGTGATAAAGCAGGAATTGATGTATTACTTGTTGGAGATAGTGCAGGAATGGTGATGCTTGGTTATGAAAATACAATTTCTGTCACAATGGATCAAATGTGCATGTTTACTGAAGCAGTTAGTAGAGCAAGAAAAAATTCACTTTTAATAGCAGATTTACCCTTTATGTCATACCAAGCAAGTATTGAAGATGCAATAAACAATTCAGGTAGGTTAATCAAGGCAGGTGCAGATGCAGTAAAACTTGAAGGTGGTTCTATAATGGCAGAAACAATTAGTGCAATAGTTGATGTAGGAATTCCTGTAATGGGGCATATTGGACTTCAGCCACAAACCACAATACTATCAGAAGGATACAAAGTTCAAGGTAAAACAAAAGATTCAGCAATGAAGTTAATTGAAGATGCAAAGGAACTGGAAGATGCAGGAGTTTTCAGTATTGCATTAGAAATGGTAAGTCATGAAGTAGCTCAAATTATTTCTGAAACAGTGAACATTCCTATAATTGGAATTGGTTCAGGAGTAAATTGCGATGGACAAGTATTGGTAGTTCAAGATTTGTTAGGAATGTATGATAAAATTAAACCAAAATTTGCCAAAAGATACATGAATTTATCTGAAGATATTGTAAAATCACTTGAAGAATATAGATCTGATGTAGAATCTGGAGCATTTCCTGCTAAAGAAAACTCGTTTTCAATGAATGAAGAAGAATTAAAAAAATTACGTGAAAAACTTGGCAGATAATAAAAAATTAAAGATAAAAGATCATCCATCTTTAGACATAGTTAGTTCACATGGAATGGAGTTATCAGGAAAAAAAATTGTGCTTTGTGTAGCTGGTAGTGTTGCAGCATACAAAGCAATTGAACTTGCAAGATTACTAATGAGACATGGAGCATATGTAACATGTGTTACCAGTAATGCAGTTACAAAATTAATACAACCAGAATATTTCAAATGGGCTACAGGTAATGAAGTGATTACAAAACTTACAGGTGAACTAGAGCACATTAGATTAGCAGATTATAATCAATCAGATTTAGTAATAGTATATCCTGCAACAGCAAATACATTAGGAAAATTGGCTAATGGGATTGATGATACGCCTGTATCCACAGTACTTACCGTAGGATTTGGATCAAAAATTCCAATTTTGATGTGTCTTGCAATGCATGCATCCATGTATGAAAATTTAGCAGTTAAAAAAAATATAAAATTTTTAAAAAATAAAATTGAATTTCTTTCCCCTAAACTAATTGAAGGCAAAGCAAAATCTCCAGAACCTGAAGATGTTTTGGAAAATGTATTAAAGAAATTTGGATTTTCATCTATATTAAAAAATAAAAAA
>CALFHG010000079.1 GCA_937875805.1 uncultured Nitrosopumilaceae archaeon | reverse complement strand
GGCAGTTCCAAGGATAAAGAAGCAAAATCAGACTAGTTTTCAGCAAGTTTTACAAAATCATCTAATATCTCATCATAATCTTGTTTGAAATTATTTTTTCCAAACATGGAAGATATTTTCATTTTTCCCTTAAATTTTAAATCAACGTCGACTAGAATTTTTGTTCCTTTTTCAAGCTCGATGAATTCTTGTCTAATTCGACTACCTTTTGCATCACCACCAATTACAATAACTTCATGCAAGATTGGTTTTTGAGAAACATGTTTTGCCATTATTAATAATTCCAAATTCCCTAAAATCAAATGTTCTTCAACTACAGATACATCTCCACGCATTGAACGAATACGGACTGATGGGTAATGCTGTGGAATTATTCTTTGATAATTTTCAAAATTTGAGAAAATTTCAAAAACTTCATTTCGATTATTCTTAACAATTTTTTCTAAAGAAAATTTAGGCAATGGTAGTTTAGAGAGTTCCCCATCGAGGGTATAAATTGTGCTCTATATCAAACTGGTCTAAACATTTTCCAACTCCATGGTTTACGATATCATCAATAGATTTTGGCTTTGTATAAAATTCAGTTACAGGAGGCAAAATGACAATACCCAATCTGGCAAGTTTTAACATGTTCTCCAAATGAATTGCAGAAAGAGGAGTTTCTCTAACCATTAAAATTAATTTCCTAGATTCTTTAATTGTAACTCCAGCTGCTCGTGCCACCAAAGTATCATCATAGCCATTTGCAATTGCAGCTAATGTTTTCATGCTGCAAGGGGCAACAATCATCCCATCAATTCTATGAGTGCCACTAGAAACACTAGATGCCATATTTTTTTCATCAGAAATATTTGTTGCAAGTGATTTTACATAATCAGAAGTAAAGTCAGTTTCCATGGAAATACATTTTTCACCCCATTCAGAAAGTATCAAATGAGTTTCAATGTTTAATTTTTTTAGTGTTTCAAGCATTCGAATACCATAGATAACACCAGTACTTCCAGTGATTCCAATTACAAGTTTCAACAATTATCATTAAAATTTACAGTATTTTATGTATATCATAGATATTGAGAAATTAACACTAGATATTCAGAGAATCATTATTTTCAGCATCAGTCAATTCTTGATTTGCTTTTCTTCGTTTAAACCACAAGAAAATACCTGCAGCAGTCATTACAGGAAGAAGAAGAACCCCGAGCATTTGAAGTTCAAAATTATACAGCATGAGTGATATCAATCACTAATTAAAAAAAGTCTATTTATCAACCGATCTGAATAATCAAAAATTAGCTATATTAGATACCAATATGCAGGCACAATGTGATTAAAAGTTCTGAAATTAAGAAAATTGTAAATGATTATTCTGATGTAAAAATTGGTGTTCTTGGCAGTCACTCAGCACTGGAAATAATGGATGGTGCAAAAGATGAAGATTTTCAAACTAGAGTATTTTGTCAAAAAGGGCGAGAAGGACCATATCAAAGATTTAATCGCATTGCAGATGAAATTACCGTTTTAGATAAATTCAAAGATATGGCATCTGCCAAATATCAAAAAGAATTACGAGATTCTAGCACGATTATAGTTCCACACAGATCACTTACAGTATACCTAGGATACAAAACAATTGAAAATTCATTCAAGGTGCCAATTTTTGGAAATAGAAAATTATTTCAAGCTGAAGAAAGAACTGCAAAAAAAGGCCAATACTATCTTTTAGAAAAAGCCAAAATAAAATATCCAAAATTATTCAAAGATCCTAAAGGAATTAACAAGCCATGTATCATTAAAGTTCAAGAAAAAAAGAGACCATTGGAAAGAGCATTCTTTACAGTTTCATCATACAAAGATTATGTAAAAAAATCTGAAGAAAAAATCAAACATGGATTGATTGCTAGAAAAGATCTTGAAAAAGCAAGTATTGAAGAATTAGCAATTGGAACATATATGAATTTTAATTTCTTTCACACACCAATTTCAAATCAAGTTGATTTTATTGGAATTGAAAGAAGACTACAAACTAACATTCATGATTACAATGCACTTCCAGCAAAAGAGCAATTAGAAATAGATATTGATTTACAAAATATCGAAGTAGGGCACACCCCTGCAAGTATCAGAGAATCGCTACTTGAAAAAGTAATCAAAATGGGAGACAAATTTGTTGCAGCAGTAAAGAAAGAATATGCCCCTGGAATCATCGGGCCATTTTCATTGCAAAGTGTAATTACAAAAGATTTGGAATTAATTGTATATGATGTATCATTAAGAGTTCCAGGAAATCCTATTGTTGCCACTACCAGTCCATATACAAAATATCAATATGGACAAACATTTGGAGTGGGCAGAAGGATTGCAATGGAAATTAGACGAGCACAAGAAGAAGACAGATTAGACGAAATCGTCACATAGTAATTTTCTAAAACAAATTATTATTCTACTGCAAATTATATCCAAGATTAAGAAGAATAAAGAAAACTAGGGCTACTCGAGATTCAAAGGAATATCTGTACTTCCAAAGGGTTCATTGATTCTAAAGATGTAACTTTTTGAAGAGTCATACTCAAACTCAGTTCCACCATATCCAATGTTTGGCCCAAAGAGAATATTGAATTCTCTTGTATCGCCAGGATTCAATACAATTTGTCCACTAGTAAAATCCATCCCAGAATACTTGAATGCTTTAGAGCCATCCCAAACATCATACGCACATATGGATGGACTAGTACAATTCATCGCGGTGATTTCTGAACTAGTATTTTCTGCAAGCATACGGACTGATAAAATCGCTTGTCCTGTAGAACTAATTTCAAATTGATTTCCTTCAGAACCTATACCAAACCAATGATATGTTATTGGTCCTAAATCAAA
>CALFHG010000078.1 GCA_937875805.1 uncultured Nitrosopumilaceae archaeon | reverse complement strand
GAAGATTGGGAAGGTCATATAGACGACAATGGAAATGTAATTGAACCTGTCAAAAACATGACGGTTAAAGAACTAATAGATAACGCAAATTTCATAAATGTTCCAAACATGGTAGCTCAATCAGGAAAAATACTTCCTGCATTTAGAAACGATACTTGTGGCGGTATTACCTCAACTCCTAACTTCTACAACTTTGGAGATAGGGATTTGTTTGCAGATATAGCAAAACATGATCTACAAGTTAAAAAACAATTAGACAATAATGTGCAGAAAAAGATGATCCAAGAGAAAAAAGAACTTGCAAAAAAGCAACAAAATCCAATGGAGATGTTTTTCTAATGAAATATAATTGTGAAAAATGTGGAAAAAAAGAATATGAAAGTGGAATGAGTTTTGATAGAAATGAGAAATTTATTTGTTACAGGTGTAATGAATAATGTCTTGGATAATTCATATACCAATAGGAGTTGCAATAGGAATAATGTTTTCAGTTGCATATCCTGAATTGGCACAATCAATCAACGATTCCATATATCCGACAATATCAGGCTTGATAGAAACCCTAAAAAATATGGCAATGGAAGGTCTAAAGAGGGAATTACTTGGTTAATCTAACACTCAATGCAGAACTCATAAGGAAAATAAGACAACTAACTCCTGATGAATTACAGATGTTCATTGATGAAGTTGATGAAATAAAGTTATTTTGTCTAAGAGAACAACGTCAGCAACGTGAACGTGGAGATAAATCTTGAAAATAACTAAAACCCCCGATAGTGCAGTTTATGTCGAGATAGGTAAATGGACATACTACTTTGATGATGTGAATCCAGATGATGTTATTGTAAAAAAATGGCTAACTTCTGATGAAACTGATAGGAGTGTTGTCCATGACGTATAAGATCGAATTCCCAATGAAGAACAAATCCATGATAGTCTATGATGGTTTGAGTTTCAATTCAATAGCATTGGCAGAAGAATTTGTTTTAGACCCTATGAATTCATGGCTATCTGAACATGGTGTAGTAAATATCATCATAATCGAAAAAAAGATAGTTTATCGAATTGACAAGGAGAAAACCCAATGACCTGTAAAAAACATAATTATACAAGCGACTT
>CALFHG010000077.1 GCA_937875805.1 uncultured Nitrosopumilaceae archaeon | reverse complement strand
TGGATGCTTGATTTTAGATTACGTTCTTATGAAATTTTTATGCAAAAACCAATGCCAACTTGGGGTGGAGATCTTAGCAGAATTGATTTCCAAAATATTTACTATTATGCAAGAGCATCTGAAAAAGTAGAAAAGAATTGGGATGATGTACCAGATAATGTTAAAAAAACATTTGATAAACTTGGAATTCCAGAAGCTGAAAAGAAATTCTTAGCCGGTGTGGGTGCACAATATGAATCTGAAGTTGTATACCACAGTCTAAGAGAAGACTTGGCAAAACAAGGAGTTCTCTTTTTAGATACTGATGCTGCCCTAAAAGAACATCCAGAACTATTCAAGAAATATTTTGGTAAAATTATTCCTCCAGAGGATAACAAATTTGCAGCATTAAACAGTGCAGTTTGGAGTGGTGGTTCTTTCATCTATGTTCCACCAGGTGTCCATATTGACATGCCTTTACAAGCATACTTTAGAATTAATGCAGAAAACATTGGTCAATTTGAAAGAACATTGATCATTGTAGATGAAGGTGCAGAAGTACATTACATTGAAGGATGTACTGCTCCTGTCTATTCTTCAGAATCACTTCACTCTGCAGTTGTAGAACTAGTTGCACTCAAAGATGCAAAACTAAGATACACAACAATTCAGAATTGGAGTGCAGATGTTTACAATCTTGTCACAAAACGTGCTTATGCACATGAAGGTGCAACAGTAGAATGGATTGATGGAAACATTGGCAGTAAATTAACAATGAAATATCCTGGCGTATATCTTATGGGTGAAAGAGCATATGGTGAAACACTATCTATTGCATTTGCAGGTAAAGGACAACATCAAGATACAGGTGCTAAAATGGTTCACCTTGCACCAAATACTACTTCTAAAGTTACATCAAAGTCTGTAAGTAGACTAGATGGACGTTCAACTTACAGAGGAATGCTACATGTAGCAAAGGGTGCTACTGGTGTAAAATCTACTGTAAGATGTGATGCGTTACTCTTAGATGATACATCCAAAACTGATACTTATCCATATATGGAAATCAATCAAGAAGATGCAACAATTACTCACGAGGCAACTGTTGGAAAAATTGGTGATGATCAAATCTTCTATCTTATGAGCAGAGGATTCAGCGAGGAAGATGCATTATCTCTAATTGTTAATGGTTTCATGGAACCATTCACAAAAGAATTACCAATGGAGTATGCTGTTGAATTAAACAGACTCATTAAACTTGAGATGGATGACTCAGTAGGATAAACTTTTGAAAATCTAATTTTGATAAATCATGTCTCAAGTAATCCTTTCAAAACTTAACACCGCTGATATTGATGAACTTTCTTCATCTAGAAATGAACCTGATTGGTTGAAAGATTACAGAAAAAATTCACTAGTCATCTATGATGGTTTGGCACTTGAACTATCTCCTCTATACAACAAGTATACTGATGCAA
Source organism: uncultured Nitrosopumilaceae archaeon (assembly GCA_937875805.1). GTDB lineage: Archaea > Thermoproteota > Nitrososphaeria > Nitrososphaerales > Nitrosopumilaceae > Nitrosopumilus. The sequence continues at coordinate 5,392 of CALFHG010000077.1, read as the reverse complement.
AAAAAATGGATCCAGAAAAAGTATCTCTTTCAACATCTACAACTGCAAATATTCCTGGTTTCCTTGTAAAAAGATTGAGTGAGTTAGAAAATGAAATATGTATTATTCAAATTGGTACTAATATTCATAAAATAAATCTCCCTGATGATTTAAAATCAAAGGGATTAGTAATCTCTTCAATCGCTGATGCAATTAAAAATAATCCTGAGCTAGTAAAAAAAGCATTAGATGCCTCTAAATCCCAAGATGATAAATTTACAGCACTAAATAATGCTGCATTTAATTCTGGAGTATTTATTCACATTCCACGAAATTTGATATTAGACAAACCAATTTACTTTATGACTTGTTTATCTGATGATGATCATTCTGTAATTTCTAGAAATATAATATTTGCAGATGAAAGTAGCAAGGCTGCAATTGTTCAAGAACAATATTCTCCAAAAACTGAAGCACAGCAAGCATATCTTGAATTACTAAACACAAATGTTGCAGCAAATGCTCAACTGGATATTACCACTTTACAAATGATGGATCAACATGCTGTAACCTTTACAACTAGAAGAACAGATTTGGCACAAGATTCTAAAGTAAATTGGTATTCTGGATTGTTCGGATCTATCCTATCTAGATACAAAATTGAATATTTCCTTAATGGATCAGGTGCATCATCTAATGATTCTGAAGTAATATTTGGAAATAATGAACAATCTTTTGACATTCAAACCAATGTTAATCATGAAAGTCCATCTACTGAAGGGCGAGTAGTTGAAAAATCTATTTTACGAAATAAATCAAAATCTCTCTTTAAAGGGATGATTAGAATTAAAGAAAATGCAACTAAATCCAATTCATTTTTGTCTGGTCGTTCAATTCTATTAGATAAAGATGCAAAATCTGATTCAATTCCTGGATTGGAAATTTTCACTAACGATGTAAAGGCTACTCACTCTGCATCTGTTGCACAAATTGATGAGGAACAAATTTTTTATCTTAAAACTCGATGTCTCACTCATGAAGAAGCTGAAAGAACAATTGTTGAGGGATTCTTAGAACCACTTTCCAGAAAAATGTCTTTTCAAGTTAGAGCATGGATTGCTTATCTTATTGAATCTAAATGGGAGAACAAAGAACTTACCATTAACACTGATGAAGAATTAGCCAAATTTGTTGAAATTGAAGAGACTCGTTATGATGAAGACTCTGAAATGGAAAAACACTACAAGTATCGGTGATATTTTGTCTGAATGGATTAAAGCATGTACTTTGGAGCAGGTAAAAGAAGGTCAACTTTTTGGATTTATCCATGAAGATAAGAAATTACTCATTGCTAATCTCAAGGGAAAAATTCATGCAACTGATTTAATTTGTACACATGCTGATGCAGATCTTTCAACTGGATTTCTAAGTGAGGAAGGTGTACGTTGCCCATAACACCTCTCGGTTTTTAATTTAGTTAATGGTGAGCCACAAAATCTTCCTGCAGAAACACCTCTAAAAATATATAATGTTAAAATAGATGCTGATGAAATTTACGTGGAGATTTAAGACATGCAAAGTACAGAATCATTATTTGAGAATTTGAGAAAAGATTTTCCAATTTTAAAAAGAACTGTTAGAGACAACAAGCGTCTTGTTTATCTTGATAATGCATCTACAACACAAAAACCAAACCAAGTCATTGATGCTATTACTGATTATTATCAAAATCATAATGCAAATATCCATAGAGCAGTTTATGCACTGGCTGAAGAATCTACTGAAGCATATGAGGCAACTCGAGATAAAATTGCCAATTTCATTAACATAAAAAATCGTCAAGAAATAATATTTGTTCGGGGAACGACAGAGGCAATCAACCTGGTTGCTTATTCTTGGGGTAGACCCCACATCAAAGAAGGTGACATTATTGTCACTACTGAATATGAACACCATAGTAACATTGTGCCATGGCAACTTCTCACTCAAGAAAAGGGTGCAAAATTAGAATACATTAGAATGGATGATGATGGTGAATTAATTTTAGATGATCTTGATAAACATCTTGCAACAGGCAAAGTCAAACTTGTAACATTTAGTTTAATGTCAAATGTTCTTGGAACAATTACTAACGCTGAAAAGATTATTGAAAAATGTAAAGCAGCAGGTGTTCTAACTTTGATTGACGGTGCTCAAGCAGTTCCGCACATGACAGTTGATATTGAAAAATTAGGGTGTGACTTTTTTGCATTTTCTGGCCATAAGATGCTAGCCCCTACAGGAATTGGTGTTTTATGGGCTAAAAAATCAGTTCTAGAAACTATGGTTCCATTTCATGGTGGTGGTGACATGATCAGAGAAGTTCACAAATACGAGGCTACTTGGAATGATTTACCTTACAAATTTGAAGCAGGTACTCCAAACATTGCAGATGTTATTGGATTTGGAGCGGCAATTGATTATCTTGTTAAAATTGGAATGGACAATATACGTGAACATGAAATTGAATTAACAAAATATGCTATAGAAAAACTATCTGCAGTTAAAGGACTACACATCTATGGTACAAAAGATATTTCAAAACGTGGTGGAGTCATCTCATTTAATTTTGCAGATGTTCACCCTCATGATGTTGCTCAGATTGTTGATGGGGAGGGAATTGCAGTTAGATCTGGCCATCACTGTGCACAAGTATTGATGGAGAGACTAAATGTTGCAGCCACATCCAGGGCTAGCTTTTACATTTACAATACTAAACAAGACATTGATATTCTGGTAAATGCATTAAATATTGTGGCAAAGGTGTTCAAGTTATGAGTGGTAATGCCGATATTTATCATGAAATGATAGTTGATTATTCAAGAAATCCAATCAACTATGGAGAAATTGAAAATCATGATGTAACATTTCATGACTCTAATCCTCTGTGTGGAGATAGTATTGATATTGATATAAAAATTGATGAAAATAAAATTACTGATATTAAATTTCATGGAAAAGGATGTGCAATTTGTATGGCATGTTCTTCTGTTTTGACTGAAATTACAAAGGGAAAGAGTATTGATGAAGCAAGGGCAATTGAAAAAAATGATGTTTTGAGTGAATTGGGCCTTGAACATCTTCAAGCAGTCAGAATAAAATGCGCATTACTTTCCCTCAAAGTACTCAAATCTGCACTTTATACCTACATTGGAAAGAATCTGACTGATGCTGAAGATGTGGATAAACTAAAAACAGAGGCAGACAATCTGTACTAGTATGAGTAATTTTACACCTACAATTCCTATAACACTTCAAATAAGAAAAATAATCTTTGAAAAATTCAACAATGTTGATACTAAATTTACAAATGATGATATTTTTGAAATCCTAAAATCCAATGGTGATATGGACCCATCTTGGATAATTGATGACACAGAGTCATTTTTTACAGATATTTGTGATTCTGGCCTTGCAAGAAATATTGCTCAGAATTTAACTACTGTATATCTAAAATTATTTGATCCTATTGAAAAATTTCATTGTAAATCTTGTGATAATGATATCTATCTGGGGTTATCTGAAGAAAGACTATGTCCTAACCCTTCTTGCAAATCTGCTATTTAGATTTGTATTTTATTGCAGCATCTTCTAATGCTTTAATCATTGGTAATTTTTCTCCTGTAAGATAAAGTACCAATGCGCCGCCTGCTGTACTAACATGATTAATTTTATCTGCTAATCCCTGTTGCTTTAATGCTGTAGTAAGATGTCCTCCACTTACAATTGTTGTTGCCATAGAGTTTGCAACTGCATTAAGTAATGCTTTTGTTCCATAACTAAAATTTTCTTTTTCAAAAAATCCTGCAGGTCCACTAATGAATACTGTTCCTGCACCTGCAATTAATTTTGAATAATATTCTACAGTCTTTGGACCTAAATCTAATATTTTATCGCCTTTACCCATTTCTCTTACATCCATCTCTACTCTTTGGCCATCTTTGTCAATTGCAATATCTACTGGTGTTGCAAATACATCTGGATATTCTCCAATCAATGAGTGAGCTTTTGCAACAACTTCCTCTTCTCGTTTTATTCCAAGTGGTGATTTGATTCTAGCTTGAGCACGCATGAACACATTGCCGATTAATCCTGTTAATAGAACATGATCTGCACGACCGTTCTGAATCAATAATTTTATTGCTTCTAATCTGTCTGGAATTTTAGAGCCTCCCAAGACAATTACATGAGGGGCTTTGGCCACTGTCATTATTTCATCTAAATTTCTAACTTCCCTTTCTACAATTCGTCCTGCACATGCTGGCAATACTTGTGGAAATCCTACAATTGATGGATGTGATCTATGTGCACTTGGAAATGAGTCTAATACACACAAATCAAATAATTTTGATAATCTAGACACCATGATTGTTTTAGATGCATTTTCTGGAGTAAACTCATAATTTTCTTCAGCACATAATCTGAGATTGTCTAAAAGTAAAATTTCGCCGTCTTTTAGATTTTTAATTGCATTTTGTGAAGCCTCACCAATGGTATCTTCTACATATTTTATTTCTCTACCCATTAATTTTTCAAGAACTTTGGCGTGTTTGTCCATTCCAGTATATTCATTATTTCCAACCCTTCCTTGATGTGAGCCAATTACCACCTTTGCCTCTTTTAGTGATTGTAAAGTTTCAATTGCTTCTTCAATTCTTTTAGTACCTGAAATCTCATGTGTTTCAGGATCTATTGGGCAGTTCATATCCACTCTCAAAAAAACAGTCTTGCCTTTTAGGTCAAAATCATCTAGTGTGAGAACCTTCACAATCTGTCTATTATCCTCCTGGTTAAATTCTTTGAGCCGATCAGAATTATTTTCTTTATTTTATTTCTAAACAATATGTTTCAAAACTTGTCTATTGACAAAAATTAAAAGCCACGTGTTTGAGGTTTTGTTAATTGCAAAATTGGATTTTTGATATCAGGTCTCGCTCATTTGTTCTTCTTACAATTCTATTTTTAATTATTACATCTATGGTATATTTTGGAATTACAGAAAACTTTGATCATAGTATCATATTGTTTTTCTCTGAAAATGTCGGAAATCCTTCCCTTGATCTCATAATGCAATCTATAACAGAAAGTGGCGAGGCTTTGTGGATGTTGGGTTTTGCAATTTTGATATTGATAATTCCAAGAACTCGACGTGTGGGTGTTACTTTGATGATTTTGATTGTAATTTCGACATTACTTACTGGCTATGTCAAATGTGGTGTTGACCGTGATAGGCCTGATTTTGAATATGAATCGGCTCAATTTCCAGTTCCTGTGAGTAAAGATACCTTTGCCTTGTTTTGTGAGGGTGGATACGATGCCTCATATCCTTCTGGTCATGCAGCACGGTCTATGATATTTGCAATTATTTTGGGAT
>CALFHG010000076.1 GCA_937875805.1 uncultured Nitrosopumilaceae archaeon | reverse complement strand
GTGGTATCACCAAATCGGGGTTGATCCTTGAAAGGACCATATCCAACAAAAACATTGTTTGTTGTAGCTCCTACTGAAATTCCAAATGGTGATGCATTTGGCAATCCAATTGTACCATAACCATGACCAGAGTTTCCTGCACTAGAAATTATTGTTACACCAGGATAATTATCATCTAAAGAATTGGGAGTTGCCAGTACACTCAAAATTAATGATAAAATATCCATTCCAGGCGATGCATTAAAAGAAGGAAAATTTGATACCCCCCAACTGTTAGAAATAATATCAACTTTAGGGTTACCTGAATATTTCCAACTATGATCTTTATTTTCAAATCCTGCAGACCATAACCAACCATATACAGTATCACCAAACCACAATGCCTTTACGGGGACAATCTTTGCATCAGGGGCAACACCTGTAATAGAATATCTTTTTGAATTATTGTAAATATCATAAGTTTCTTGACCGCGTGAAGTAATTGATGCAGCACTAGAAGTTCCATGACCCATAAAGTCTGTCATCAAACCAAAAAATTCACCATCTGAATCTAAAGGAGGTAAAAGAGTTCCATTAATTGCATTTAGAGTATCATCAATGTCAGTTGAATTATTTTTAATCACACCATAGACATCAAGAACTTGTGCACCAAATGTTCCGGCACTGTAATCATTTTTCCCATCTCCATCTGAATCATAAACAAGGAATTCGTTTCCACTTCCCAATACTATTGGTTTTTCATCAGTAAAATCAAAATCATAATTTACTTTATTTCCAGTTTCCAAATCAAATCGGGTATAATCCTCCCATGAAGTGCTTAGATCAGGAATTATAGTATCATAAACACCTGAAATAAAAGAATCAACTACTAGAACTGGTACTACTTGAATTCTTGCTAATGGACCACTTAGTCCTCCCTGATATATCACACCTAGATGATAGATTCCACTTTTTGATTTAATGTAATTTCGATTATCTTCACCGATTTTTATATCAGTATCTAGGGTTCCATTAAAAATTACAGAAGTTCCTATCTGTGGAAAAAATGAATTGTAAATTGGTATGTCACTTCCTTTACCTCCTTGAGATATATCAAGAAACACCCCATCACGTGTAACATATGCAGAGGATGTCATGTGTGAAGGAATTGGTTTGCTGTAATTTCGAATAATTTCATTTTCATCAATGTATGCAAAAAAAGTTGCATTTGTTAATACAATTCCTTGTCCGTCAGGATCAAACATAATTGGATGATTAAGGTTATCTCTTGCAAGAGAATGTTGTATATCAGGATTTGAAAAATCAACTCCAGTATCTACAATTGCAATTACAGTTCCATTTCCTGAGGAATTATATTTTGTTTTAGCTAAATTTGAACCTGTAATCTCACCAATTCTAGATGCATCTTGAATTTGATCATCAGATGAATGAAAGTCTAATTTAAAATCTTCAACAACATAATACCCCTGTGAAATCAAATTGGATGCTAAAGTT
>CALFHG010000075.1 GCA_937875805.1 uncultured Nitrosopumilaceae archaeon | reverse complement strand
AATGGTTTCTAGTAATTGTGCATTTTCAGGATCATCCCAACCAATCATAAAGATTCTCCACATTGGAGAATAATTAGCATCGCCAGGAGCTCCTGCTGCAATTCCAGGCTGGAATCCTAATGGACCAGTACCTGTTAAACCATTTTTGAACTGATACAAGTCTACTGCTGCTGAATTTGCAATCAAGCTTGCAGATGTCGGTGAACTTACAACACCCATCATTCCGGCAGGACCACTTGGAGTAGCATCTGTTACAATGTAATAGATTGTTCTACCATCTGGACCCCATCCACGATGAGCTATGAAAGTTACATTCATCTCTTCTGTATTGATATCAAGAACTTGACCTCCACCATACGGTGTCGTGTCAGTCAAAGTTACATCTTTGACCATCATCTGACCTTCAGGCCAAATTATTTGAGGCATATTCAAAACTACATCAACTTTAGTTAATGTAATTTCGTTATTCTCAGCTGCATCCATAACCATTGCTTCTGAATCAAGTACTCTTGGAGATGCACCATCATTCCACATTACGTGGACATGTGAGGTCAATGCACTGTACACATCTGCTTGTGCAGGAGTACTGGTGAATATTTGACCTTGGTAACCATGTATACCATCGCCTTCAATGCCGTTGGTAAACAAGTATACTTTTGAAAGTGCGTCTTCAGGAGCATTCTTCAACAAAGGAGCAAGTTCTACTTGCCATCCTTGGTTTGCAGTAATTATTTCTGCATGTGTTGGGTCACTAGAGTCAGTGATGATATAGTAAACATCTTCACCGTTGTAGTAACCTTGATGCATAGGAATTGTTGCTGGAACATTTGCTCTTGATAATCTAAGTACAGAGCCCAAGTCTGCTTCAGTTTCTTCAGTCATGGTGTCTTTTTCCATCATGGTGTCTTTTTCCATCATGGTGTCTTTTTCCATATCTTTTTCAACTGGAGCTACAGGAGTGACTGAAACTTGTCCTGCCTTCCAAGCGGCTTTTCCACCTGGAATATCAGAACAGAGGTGTACTCCACAGATACCTGTACTAGAACCATATTTTGAAGTTCCAACACCTGCGCCTTTTGCGGCATCAGCATCTGAGAAATAATCTGTTGTCATACCTGCTGTAAACAAGGGTAAAATTGCAAGAAGTGCAATGTATCTTAGACTCTTGTTCATAAGTAAAAAACTATGATTTTTGTTTAAAAGAATTTGTCCAAATCAGACACTTATCATGCAAGTTCTGAAAATCGATTTTCAACATAATCCCAGTTAACAACATTCCACCAAGATTCAACATAATCAGGTCTTTTGTTTTGATATTTCAAATAATACGCATGCTCCCAAACATCCAAACCAAGTAATGGAAATTTTCCCAGAGTCCAAGGACTAGTTTGATTTTCAGTAGTAATAATTTCAATTTTATGATATGTAGAATTAAAAACTAACCAACACCAACCACTTCCTTGAATCGCGATTGCTTTTTCAGAAAAAGTTTTTTTAAAATTCTCAAAATTATCAAAGTAGACATCAATTTGATCTTCTAATTGTCCACCAGGATTTCCATCACCGTTAGGAGTCATCGTTTCCCAGAATAATCTATGATTTTCAAAACCACCTCCAAAAAAGTTTATGGCACTTCTTCCAGATTCAGGAATTGATTTCAAATCAGATAGAATTGAAGAGATGTATTGTGGATGAGACGCGCTGCCAACATCTGCAAGAGATTTGTTTAATCCATCTACATATGCTTGATGGTGTTTTTGATGATGAATCTTCATGGTTTCAGTATCAATGAATGGTTCTAACTCTTCATACCCGTAAGGCAATCTTGGAAGTTCATATCTAACCATAAATTAAATCTGTAGAATCCACATATATTCTTCGAGTGCAAAGAATGATAAATCTTGAGTGACAGTTAGCAATATGAGAAAATTAGGAACTATTGATTTAGAAATTTTACATTTAGCAATAAATGAAAATGGGACATTTAATGAGAACAATCTAGAGAATTCAAAATTAAAAAGGTTAGGAGTAGGAAAAATTTTAGATTCCCTTGCAACATTAAAAGATAGAAAAATGCTATCATTGAATAAAGATGGCTCGTTTTCAATTACAGAATTAGCAAGAGAAATTCTTTGGAGTGAAAACATTCCAGTGTGGGCAAAGATTTTACGATTATTACAAATAAAATCATGCAGTATCAATCAAATCGAAGATATTTTAAAAATTTCAAGAAATGAATTTGTAGAAGATATCGAGAAATTACGAAAAAATCAATTTGTGTTAATGTCACCACAGAGAATTGAGGAAAAAATAATCAAAGTCTATGAAATTCTTCCTGAAGGCGTAGAAGAGATTGACAAGACAGAAAGTGAAGGATTCAACAATGTAAATTTTGGAGAAATAAAGCCAGAAATTGAAATTCTGAGTATTGTAGATGAAGTGATAAAAGAAATTCAAGATTCCCAATTAGAAGAAATAAAAAAAAATACAATTATTAAAAAATTATCAAAACTCAAAAGCAAATTAGAAATTTAGTTATTGATCAAGAATCATTCTTTTCAAAAGTCATATCAGCCCCTTGACATGACACACATTTTTCTAATATACCAAATTCATTCATGAACTTGCCTTTACCATCACATCTCAAACAATTCAATCTATTCTAATTTGTTTAGATCAGCATTAAGGTTTTCCAACAATCTCAATTATCACGACTATAACATATCGGAGTTTAACATCTATTCTTCAATAAATGACTGTCCTATCTTTTCTGCAATAGTAATTTTTGGCATGTCACATGGGGCAGTAATACAATTGAAGGTTTCAAACTCATCAATGAATGGAATTAAGAAGAATATCATCAATGTTAAAACAATTGCAATTACTCCAATGACTAACAATGTGAATTTCATGCATTTATGATCAGGATTGCCTATTTATCATATTATTAAAAATCACTCAAAAAATACTCTAAACGGGTTATTTTTTACAGCCTATGCATATGAACAGTAGATCATAATTCTCGTGTTTTTATGCAAGTACAGATTATTTTGAGCGAATTTTATCTTGAATTTGAGCAAGAATGAGTTCTGCCTTGTCTTTATTTTCATAAGTTTCTGCAGATTCATCCATGATTGCATCAATCTCATAGCTCTTATCTACTAAAATATTGGCAACATGATCATCAAGGGTTCCTTGTCCAATCAAATAGTATGCAAATACAGTATTTTTCTGACCTATTCTGTGAAGTCTATCTTCTGCTTGTCTGTGAATAGCAGGACTCCAATCAAGTTCAGCAAAAATAACATATTTTGCCCTAGTCAAATTAATACCCACATTTCCAGCGCGAATTCCAGCAATCATTAATTTTGATTCGCCTTTTTGAAATTTATCTATTTCATTTTGACGAAATGAATCAGATTGTCCACCAATAATAGATACTGGGAAAAATTCTTGTAAACTATCATGAAGTAATTTATGAATTACCTTATGGTGACAAAATACAACAACACTTTCTTCAATCTCCATAATATTTTTTACAAAATTAATCACGTGTGGAACTTTTGCGATTCCTGCAATTTGTCTTTCACTTTGAATTGCTCTATGATATGATGCAGATTTAATAAATTCAGAGTCAGCATCTTTTTGTTCTGATTCAACTTTCTGCCAAATTTTATTTAATTCTTCAAGATAATAATCAGTATCTGCAGCAATGACTTCCTTGTAACGAACTTTATCTTTGAGTTCTTTTAGAACATCTGATTTTTTTCTTCGAAGCATCACATGTTTTTGTAATTCATTTCTAAGTGATGCACGTTTATTTTCTAGAACAATTGCCTTACCTTTTTCATTTACATAGCAAAAGTACTCACAAAATTCCTTAAAGCTTCCAAGTAACCCAGGTTTTAGAATATCTATGATTGGCCAAATTTCTGAGCCACGATTGTAAATAGGAGTTCCAGAAAGACCAATCCTGTAAAGAATAGAGGGTAGAGCGGCTAATTTTTTCACTGCTTTATATTTTTGAGTTGTTTTTGACCTCAAATTATGTACCTCATCACATACGATTGTCTTTAATCCCAATTTTGCTAAATCATCATCTCTTTTGAAAAGTAATTCATAATTAATCAAGTAAATATCAGATGTAGGAAGTTCTTCTGATTTTCCAGTTCGAATCATTGTAACACTAGGGGATTCAGAATCAATGATTCTGCCATTCCTACTTTTCTTCTTTAGGAATTTTTGGATTTCACGTTCCCAATTGTTTAGCGTGACTAGTGGCGCAACAACAAGTATAGGAAATGTATGTTTTTCAGTTGCAGCATAAGAAAGTGTTTGAACAGTTTTCCCAAGACCCATTTCATCAGCTAGTAATGCATTTCCAGATGATTTTAGTAAAAAGTCCAATCCTTCTTTTTGGAAATTTAATAATTTACCCCTAAATTGTTCACCTGATTTTGCTCGTTTAAGTTTCAGTTTAATTGGAGGCAAAGTAGGCTTTGGAGCATATGTCTTGACAATTTTTCTTTGCCAAATAGATTTAGATAAAATTTCAAGAGGGTATCGATCCATTATTAGTTTTAGTTGTTTTACAGTTTCAAGATTATCAGGAATAATTATTTCATTGATGTTTTCCCCATACCATGCCTCTGTGACGAGTCTAGAGATCATACTGACTGCACGATCACCTGTAACTTTCCAGCTCCAGATTTTAGAATATTTGTCAAGAACATACTCTAATGTGCCAATGTTTTCCATGGATGTTTCCATAATTTGTCGACAGAAAGTTTTTTTGCCTTATGAATCTTCATATTTTTCTCGATCATTAAAAAAGAAACCAAAATTCTACAAGCGTTAAAATATGATACTAGTTTGTACTTTAAGGAGTAATTTTCA
>CALFHG010000074.1 GCA_937875805.1 uncultured Nitrosopumilaceae archaeon | reverse complement strand
GCTGTACTGCCATTAAATAATTATAGTATTAATACAACTTATGCCTAGAAAAATAGACATGAAAAAGAAAGTGCCAAAGTCAAATCAATTAGGTTGTCATTGGCATTGTGCTTGTAGTTATTGTATGGATGAAAAAAATGGATCTAATGCTAGCCCAGATTATTAACTGATTATAATTTTTATCTCAATTCTAACACGTTTACAAAAATTCACACTGTTGTATACTGTAGGTTTTAAAAATTAATTACTCATTGTAGGTATAACGTCTTTCGCCTCTAGATTCTTTTTTGGTATCTATATTCACTAGAACGAATTCTTTCTTTGAATACACCATTGATTCTTCTATAGCTAGTTTGTTTTCGTGTAATTCCTCGTATTCTCCCCATGTCAATCTTTTTCGTGGACCAATTTCTGATTCCAAATTCATATCCTTTACAATTTCTTTGTAACCTGGTTGTACAACACCACTAAACACCATTGCACTACTTCCACTTCCATAAGATCCAAATCCTATTCTTTTTCCTTCCAAATCAATTCCTTTTTGATATTCAAATTCTAAACTGCTTCTAAACCCCAAGTATAGTGATGCAGTATACAGATTACCAATCATAGTTGATGCAATTAGTGAACTAGATAATTTTGATTCATAAACTTCTTGATATTCTTGAGTTTTTGTAAATAGTTTAGTAAATTCATGATCTTTTGCCATAAATTCTTCATCACCTAATACTGATTCAATTGTTCCACGTGGGTCTTTGGGAATTGGTTCATCCATTCCAATTTCTCGTAATATTTTCTTCCATCTTGGGAGTTGTCGCCATTCATGTCGTACCAAATATGCCAAAGCTTTCTTTCCCATGTTACTATATGGCAAATGCATGTTGATGTAATCCATATGATCTAAAATTGTTTCACCTGCATCCATTTTTACTAGCCCTGATGAGACAACTTTTTTCTTGTATGATTCAAGTGCTTTTCTAACTTGAATCATGTATAGTAGATTGGAGTATTGACCGTGAACAATAGGTGTCTCTTTTCCAAA
>CALFHG010000073.1 GCA_937875805.1 uncultured Nitrosopumilaceae archaeon | reverse complement strand
CTAATTGATATCATTACATTATTTCAAATAGTCCTATAATATTGTAGAAACAAAATGAGACTAATTGCAAGACTTTCAAATTCCACAATTGCAAAATCAAGTACTCTAGTTTCTCTAGTTTCAATTTTAGCAGTTATTGGTCCAATTGTAATTGTTTCAGCAGGATTTTGGGATGCAATTTCTCATCTTCAAAAAAGTCCAGAATTTTTCTGGAGTCCTTCACACATTGTAGTATACTTTGGAGTTTCTATGACTAGTTGTGCTGCAATTATGGGAATCATGTTAATAATTAGAAAATCAGTTCACGGTTCTCTTAAAACTGGAATTAAACTAGTCATTGTAGGGGCTGTTTTACAAATTGTTTCAGGTTTTGGAGATTCATTGTCTCATGATGTATTTGGTATTGATGGATTAATCTCATGGTCACATCAACCTTTAGAATTAGGATTGGTAATTGCATCATTGGGTGCAGTTTTGATATTGAAAAATAGAGAACATACTAAACTTGGATTATTTTTACCATTCTCAATTATAGCATTTTTGTTTTTTACAACCTGGTTGATTTTTAATCTAGTATTATTCTTTGGACATACAATTCAATGTATACAAATCTATGAGATATTTTCTTCTGGTTGCTCTATTTTGTAATTTTTTATTTTCAAAAATGATATACCCATCATGATGAGAGCACCGACAACAACCATTATTCCTGACGGAAGCATTTTCTGAGAGCTTGTATTTCCAAATTCTACTTGTATATCGACTGGATTTTTTGCAACATTTGTAATCTTTACTGTGTGCTCACCATTTTCATTAAAATAAAAATACCCTACTGACATTTTTGTCTTAACCATTTGCTCTTCAATTACATTCTCTTTTGTATCTAATATCTGAACAAAAACCTCCTCTCCTGAAAATTCAGGCATGTATAATTCATAATATCCAATACCTGAATCAAAAAATTCTGATTTTACTTCAAAAGAATTTGATTGTTTTAATAGAATTGAATCATTTTTTTTTTCAGTTTCATCAAAAATTAATCCCGTCCATATTATTCCTATAATTACTAATATCAATCCAATTTTGAATGGTGATATTTTCATTTCATCATGCTGAGAAATTATTTACTTAATAAAATAATCTAAAGGGCTCGGAGGGCTTCGATCCCTCGACCTAGCGGTTCGAAGCCGCTCGCACTATCCAGACTGTGCAACGAGTCCA
>CALFHG010000072.1 GCA_937875805.1 uncultured Nitrosopumilaceae archaeon | reverse complement strand
CTCCTGCAGAACCTGAAAACATCAAGTGTGGCATATCTGTTGGATCTTTGATTAATGCCTTTAAACTCCCAATAATTTCAGTTTGACCTACAATCTCTGAAATCTCTTTAGGTCGATATTTTTCTACCCACATTCCTGTTGCAGACATATGAATATCAAAACTCTAATCCCACTAATAAATCCGAATTGGTTATTATGATATGCTATATGTTAAAATCAAAACCTACTCTAATGTACACTGTAGTCAGGCTGTAATTAATTAGGATCAAATGATCTCACTAAATTGTTAACAGAATTGATCGATCCGATACTTGAGGATCTAAAATTGATAAGTGATCTCATATGGAAATTGAAAAAATAGAAAAAGTGCATACTATAGGATATAGGCTAAAGGATGCTAAAGTTACAGTTAATCATGATTTTAAGTACAATATTGCTGGTATCAAAATTGAAGGTATTCAGGGTGATACAAACAACATGCCTCAATGGATTGGAAAAATCCTGAATGATAGTGGTGTGGGTACGCTAGATTCACTTGATATGATTACTCAATTAAAACAAGCATTATCTAAAGAAAAAATGGTTGGAGAATACCAATTATCTACATTAGAACCTCATTTTTATATCAAATTAAAAGAATCCATAAAAGAATTTGATCGTAATGATTTTGATCAAGTTGAAAGCATATTGTTAGAGTTATTCCGAATGAGAAGAGGTAAAATTGTAAAGCTTGCAGATTCTATTAAACTAAATTCTGATATTTACAAACAACTAACCGTTGAAGAAAATATTTTCTACAAAACCATCTATGATAATAGTAAAGAATTTGAAAATCAAGTAAGAGGAACTAGAAATGAGTAATACTCAAACTAGTACATTTACTGATTCTGCATTATCAGATAAAGTAAAACAATTTTTAACTAGATTCAAGGATAAACAAGGAAATTACACATACGTTGATGCAATTGAGTCAATGATGCCAAAAAATGCAAAATATATTGTAGTTGATTATAATGATCTTGTAACTGAACCTGAAATAGAAATTATATTTTCTG
>CALFHG010000071.1 GCA_937875805.1 uncultured Nitrosopumilaceae archaeon | reverse complement strand
TAGCGTTTACAATATCTGCAATGTATTCAGTAATTACTTTGTCTGCATAGATTTTTTCATTAAACTTTTGAATTTCAATTATCTCTGATGGACTGATTAATGATCTTATTGAATTTGAATTACTAGAAGAATTCCTTCCAATAATTTCAATCTCCTCTTGCTTTGATGGATAATCAATTAAAATTTTTAAAGCAAACCTATCTACTTGAGCTTCAGGAAGCTTGTATGTTCCCTCATTTTCAATTGGATTTTGTGTAGCTAAAACTAGAAATGGTTTTTTTAATTCATATGTATCTCCGTGAATTGTGACATTTCTTTCTTGCATTGCTTCAAGTAATGCTGATTGAACTTTTGGCGGTGCACGATTAATCTCATCAGCTAAAACAAAATTATGAAAGATAGGACCTTTCTGTGTTACAAATGATCCTGAAACATTTTTGTAAATTTTTGTCCCCAAAATATCTGCTGGGAGCAAGTCAGGCGTAAATTGGATTCTTACATGATCAACATTGAATATTTGTGACATGGTCTTAACCATCAATGTTTTTGCTAAACCTGGAACACTTTCAAGTAAAACATGTCCATCTGAAATAATAGAGATGAGAATTTTTTTCAACGCATCTTGCTGTCCAATTATGACTTTGTGGGATTCATCAAAAATTCCAGATAGTTTTTCGGCATATTTTTGGGCCTCTTTATTCAAGTCTTGAATTTCTTTGTTTGATACTGAATAATTCACATGATTTTCCCTTAGAGCCATGTCTTTAGATGTTCATTTTTGAATTAATAGAAGACTGGTTCATTCGAAAAATGTACCAATTGCGATTAAAGGAAAATTTTGCTTTTTATAGTAAGAATTGTTAAAAATCCTTTTTTTCACACCGTTGATTTTTCTTGTAAATCCTGTCTTTGCAGATGATACTGAAATTCAAATGGATTGGTTGATTGAAGGACAGATTGGAGAACAAAACATAACTACACAAGAATCTAAAATTGTTTCAAGTTATGAAGAAGTTACAAATAAAAATCTAGAACCAAGTAAACCAATTTACGATAAATTTATCTCTAATAATCAATATTCTATTGGTACATACAAAATTACTATTGATTCAGAAGAAGGTCAGATCCTTGCTGGAGTGTTAGTTGAACAGCGAGATCTTAGACATGAAAGTTTTCAACATAAAATAAAATATTATGATAGATTCTCAGATGGTTATGTGCAAATAGCTGAAGCATTGTTAGATCCAATAGGTAACAGTAAATATCTTATTCAGGGAAGATCTCTTGATTATAATCCTAATTCTAACTTGGAACTTTTTGTACTTGAACGTGGATATTCCATGGATAATTTAGAATCTATTCCAAATGATATCTTTACTCCTCAAGAATTTACATTAGGACGAGCATTAATGGATGAAGCTATAAGAAGTGGTGAAGGTGAATTTGATCTTAGAGAATATTCTCCAAATTATTTATTACTAAATAAAGAACAAATCCAAGAAAAAATGTTAGATGCATTCACAGAACAAACTTCACAAATATTTAATGAAATAATATCTGGTGAACAACTTGAATCAAATAAAATACCAAATATTGGAGTTGCAGTTTCACAACCATCTAGAGGTTCTGAAAATATATTTGATAATTTTAAATTCAAACAATCTAAGTTTGAAAACACTATACATATTCGTGATTCATTACAGAGTAAACCATTCCAAGGAATTCTATCTTTACAAGAATTTGAAAATATTTCATTACTTTTGATAATTCCTGTATTTGTTGCATTGGCAGTATTTGGATATTTCATGCACAAACAATTGTCCGAAAGGAAACCAGAAGAACCTCTTTTACTAGTATCCACACCTCAAATTGATTTCAGAGAACTAACACATGACATGCTCAAAAAATCACTTAGTCTATATGAAAATAACAAACAGAAAAAAGCTCACGAAATTCTCAGTCAGGCCATACGCTACTATTATTCTCAAAACTTGGGAATCTACAAAGAGACAACAAATTTCGAACTGCTAACTATTCTAAGAGAATCAAAAGCAACTGAATATAATCAAGTTAAAGATTGGCTCTTGCTTTGTGGAAGTGTAGAATATGCTAGATACAAGTCTAATGATGATGAGTTTAAGAATGCATTATCGAATTTTTCAAAAGAGGTTTTTCTTAGATGATAAATTTTAAATCAAATTCATTATTGGGATTGATCATTTTCTTTGTCTTACTGTCCTTTGGAGGTCAAGCTTTTGGTCAAAATATGGAAAATGAAGTCCCATCTTGGGTTAAACAAGCAACTGAAATTTGGATTGATGGTCAAATTTCAGACTCTGAATTTTTGGCATTAATTGAAAATGTTCTTGAAAAAAATATCTTACCTGAAGAAATGGAATCAAAAGAAATTATGAAACATACTGCAAAAACTGTAATTCATGATATTCCAGAGCTTTATGAAGAAAAAACTTCTGAATTAGTTCCACATTGGGTAAAAGATAGAGCAGAGTGGTGGGTTGAAGGAAAAATAAATGATATTCAATTTCTTAGAACCATACATTATTTGAGAGAAGTTGGTTACTTGGAGTATACTCCTGAAAAAAGTATTTTTTCAAATGATGAAACTCTTCAATCTAGTCTAGACAAATTTCTGTTAAATGATAAAGAAGTTTTGAAAATTACAAAATTAACAAAATGGAGAATTCTCTCAACTGAATATGAATTTGAAGAAAAAGAAGGAGTTATTGATTCTGTAAAAATTATTTTTAGTGATATTACAAGAGTATACGAGCCAACTTTTTACAAATTCAAAGTTCCTTCTCTAACTATGCAGATTTCTGAATTTAACAATCCAAATGATTTAGATAATTATTGGAACTCTTTTGGTGAAAGAAGTAAAAAAGAAATTTTTGATTCGTCATATGCAAAAGGGAATCCTAATGAAAATTCTCAATGTTTATTTAATTATAATTTAAAAGGTGCAGTCACATCTTGTGTGTATGATAATCTAATTATCCAAGTAATCATATTTGATCAACACAGTGAACACTACAATTATGATACTAAAAATTTAATTTTAGATGAAACTGAACCAACAAGTAGATTTGCAAGTGAAATTTTAAAAAAAATTAGTTATTACAAAAACCATTACATAAATTCTCAATTATATCTTGTCTTACAAAATACAAATCAAGATAAAAATTTAGATAAATCCCTTAATGGTGTTCAAATTGAACCAAAATCTATTGAACTAGAAAAATCTGTAGTTAAAGGTGTAGAAAATTTTTCATGTATTCGTGATGATTTTGGATTGGTAACAATTTCAGGTCAATATTATAATGATGATACAAGACGTGCTCAAGTAGATCTAGAAATATCATTTTTAGATAAAACTAGCAATATTATGGGCAAAACTAGTATTACATTTAATGATCTAAC
>CALFHG010000070.1 GCA_937875805.1 uncultured Nitrosopumilaceae archaeon | reverse complement strand
AATTTTTGCTTCTTCATTTTCTAAAATTATAGATTCATTTTTAACTTTATGAGGAGTTCCTAATTTTTCAAGAATTTTTTTTGTTTTAATTGGATATTCAATATTATTTTCATTAAAATTTTTTGGTTCTAAAAGTTGAACCAATTCTTCTGATGAAATTTTATCCCAAAAATAAAGATAATGTGGATGTAATGGAAATTCAAAATCAAGTGAAATTTTTAATGCTTCTTCAATTGTAGGTGTTTTAACCAAAAATTGTTTTAGATATTGATTTTCAGTCTCAAATTTTGAAATAATTAATTTTAATTCTTCTATCCAAATTTCCTCAACATATCCTGATGGTATTAGTTGAGCATTATTTTCAAGAAAATCTCCAAATGTAATTAAAACATCTCCTAAATGTAATATTTTTTCAATTTTATCTTTAATTTCTATTCCATGTTTAACATCTTTAATTTTTACAACATCACCGTTATCAAGACGTACAGTTGGAGTTTCAATAGAATCAACAAATGCAACAGTTGCTCCCTTACCAGGAATATCAATTTTAACTTGAGTCCCAACAGCAATTGTATGATCTAAAATTTCAGCAACAACTGGATGAAATCCCATTGCTGCAAAACCAGTATTACAAGCCCTTCCATATCGAAGCCGAAATCCACCTAATTTGTTAGGCATAGATAAAACTGATCTGCCTGTAATCACCTCACGCATTCTTTTTGCTGCAGCATCTTCCTGATTATCACCTGTTTGAACTGCACCTTTGAGATCTGCTAACCACTCCCAACCATCTAAATTGTACATTTCTACTCTTTTGAGTAGTTTTTTTGATCTTCCAATCAAACCATCGTTTAGAACACGTAAAGCTCCACCTCTTACTCTATCAGTTTTAATTCGTGTCATTCCTTTATGATTTACAACTTCATATGGATCAGTATCTACACCAGCCAATTCAACTGGAAGATTAGAAATAACATGTTCAATATCTTCATCTAATATATGAAATTGAAAGCTGCTAGCTTCTCTTTCATAAATTCGTAATTCCTCAACAAATCTACCTGTTTCATCATCAA
>CALFHG010000069.1 GCA_937875805.1 uncultured Nitrosopumilaceae archaeon | reverse complement strand
GATATCAATTGTAAATCCACCAGATAATCCAATAATTACAAGCCCAACTGCTATACCTGAAGACAATAAAACGGCAATAGATGCATCACCAGATATGTTGTATTTGTCTTTAATTTTTGTAATTATCAGTGCGCTAGCTATAGAAACAGCATATGCAGTCCATAAGGGATAAACACCAGCCAGTAACCCTAAAGCAATTCCACCAAATGATGAATGTGCTATTGCATCACCAAATAATGAATAACGTCTTAAAACTAGAAACAATCCCACAACTGAACAAAGAATTGCAATTGCAACTCCGGAAATTAATGCTCTATGCATAAAACTAAAAGTTAGAATTTCAAGAGACATGACTAATGATGATGCATGTGTTCCTGCATTGAGGCCTCAGAATATTGTTTAACTAGTGCATCATCAGAAAAGAATTTTTCAGATTCGCCATGAAAAAATAAAGTTCTATTTAGACATGCCACGTGATTTGCTAGTTGATTAACGGCATCCAAATCATGAGATGACCAAATAATGGTAATTTTTTGTTTAGAGTTTAGTTCACGTAGAATACTGTAAAACAAATCAATACTTTGTTGATCAATTCCAGTTACCGGTTCATCTAAAATCAAAATTTTTGGGTTATTTACCAAAGCCTTTGCAATAAACACACGTTGTTGTTGTCCCCCAGACAATTCTCCTATTCTTCTTTCACGAAGTTCATGTATCCATAATTGTTGTAAAATTTTATCAATTTTATTTTCATCAGATTCTTTTCTTAATCCCATTCGAACAACATCAGTAACAGTTACTGGGAAATTTTTCTCAAAGATTGGCTTTTGTGGAACGTAACCAAGTTGTTTCAAATAATTTTTTGATTTTTTGATATCTTCATCAAAAAATTTGATTGTACCTTTGTATTTTGTATTTAGTCCAAGCATAGAAGCAAAAAGTGTTGATTTTCCAGCACCATTTGGTCCAATTATGCCTAAAAAATCACCTTGATTTACTACTAAACTAATGTCATCTAGAGCCTTAACATCAGGATATTGAACAGTTAGATTGTTAATTTCAACTACTTTCAACATAATGCCTCCTTTAGATTTTCAAGATTTTGATTCATTTTTAAAATATAATCTCCATCAGAAACAATTTCAAGTGGAGATAAAACTAAAACTTTTCCTCCTATTTCATCGGCAATTATTTGAGAAGTTTTTGTATTAACAGATTCTTCACTAAAGATTACTTTGATGTTTAATTCTCTAGCTTTTGAAATAACATTTTCTAATGTTTTTGCAGTAACTTCGCCATGAGAATTACTTGATGGAATTATAGTGTGTTGAT
>CALFHG010000068.1 GCA_937875805.1 uncultured Nitrosopumilaceae archaeon | reverse complement strand
TTAAAATATTTTAGTATTTATTATCCAATTAACTTAGTAGTAATGATGGGATCTGAACAATATGAGAAACTTTATGACGCAATCATGTCTTTAGATCCTAAAATTAGATTTGTTACTATTATTGACTATGAAGGCAGGCCTTTGTTTGGAGGACAAAAAGAAGGCGTAACTGACTATCTGAGCCCTAGTTTTCAAAAAGACTCCCTTAGACATGCTATGGATGCATGGAAACTTCGTGACAAGTTCTCGGATTTTATTGGAAAGGGAAAATATGCAATGGCAGAATATGAAAAACTGAAGAGAATCACTTTTCCATTAAAAGATAAAAAACTAATTTATCTTACTGCCGAACTTGAAGTTGATCATGTCACTTTGATAAAAAATATATTAAAAATAATCGAAAAATTCTAAATAGGTATTGTCGTTAACACTTGGATTCTAATCTGTAACATTTTCAAATTTCTAGATCATATTTTATGTACAATCCTTACAGTGAGGATCAATACATACAGGATTATGTTTTCCATCCCGTGTAGGGTGTGTTGTATCTCGTCTTCTTTCTGTTCTGGTCATAATTACAATTTGGGATTATTTGATTTATTGTAGCTGGTAGAAATTCTAAAAAAATATCTAGAAATACTCAAAATAACAAACAAACGTTAAGAATTCACAGGACACATTCTTGTATTAGTTTGACATAATATTATAATGGTATATTCTAACGCAGTGTATTTTGGATCACATTTTGATAGTTTGACTGACGAAATACTCACTAACTTTGAGGTAAAACAAAAATCACAAAAAAATAATGCCAATCTAAACAAAATTAAAGATTACAAAAAATATGTTGAATTGATTTAATTTTTTTAATGTTTTTTTAACTTTTGAAATCTTCATTTATCGTCTACATCTATTTTTAGAACATATTCATCACTTGTCACATTTTTAATCACTGTCTCAATTCCATGCCCAATTGGGGAGGGTACTATTTTTACAGATTATCTGTAAAAATAGTAGCCCCCTCCTCTATGCGCAAATTTGTGACAGTGACTAAAGAATAGACTAGAGTTTGTTTGTTGGAAATTTGTTAAATCTACTTTGTTAGAATTTTGATCATGGTGAGAAATCATTACAACATAAA
>CALFHG010000067.1 GCA_937875805.1 uncultured Nitrosopumilaceae archaeon | reverse complement strand
TCGACGTGGTGTTGCAACTGATGAAATGAAACAAGTTGCAAAAGACGAGGACGTATCACTTGAATGGCTACTTCCAAAAATTGCAAAGGGCTCAATAATTATTCCAAGTAATAATGTGAGACCTCAAAAAATTCATAATGTTGGAATTGGTAAAGGTTTGAAAACTAAAGTTAATGTAAACATTGGGACTTCTACATTAAATGTAAACATTGAGGAAGAAGTTGAAAAAGCAAAAGTAGCGATAAAATATCATGCAGATACTATAATGGATCTTAGTGATGGCGGAGATGTTAAAAAAATTCGTCGGACACTAATGGATGCTGCACCAATTACTTTTGGAACTGTTCCAATTTACGAGGCTTACAACTATGGTATCGAAGTTCACAAAAATCCTTTGAATTTAACTGAAGATGATTACATTAAGGCATTTGAAAATAATGCAAAAGATGGTGTTGATTATACTACTGTTCACTGTGGCATTACAAAAGATATTGCAAAAAGAATTCTCAAAGTGCAAAGATATGGTGGTGTTGTAAGTAAGGGTGGAACCATTACTGCTGCATGGATGTTAAAACATGATAAAGAAAATCCTTACATTACTCATTATGATTACATGATGGAAATTGCCAAAAAATATGATGTAACATTTAGTCTCGGAGATGCACTAAGACCTGGCTCAATTTTAGATTCCCATGATGAATTACAAGTTCAAGAAATGATTAACATCTCTCGATTAACAAAACGTGCACATGAACATGATATTCAAGTGATGGTAGAAGGACCTGGACACGTTCCACTAAATGAAGTTGCTGCAAATGTTAGATTGGCAAAAGCGCTAATTGGCGATGTTCCGTATTATGTTCTAGGCCCATTGGTTACTGATATTGCATCCGGACATGATCATATTGCAAGTGCAATTGGTGCTGCTATCTCTGCAAGTGAAGGGGTAGATCTTTTATGTTATCTTACACCATCTGAACATCTGGCATTACCTAATGCAGAAGAAGTAAAGGCTGGATTAATTGCGTATAGAATTGCAGCTCATGCAGGAGATCTTGTAAAGATTCGTGACAAGGTAATCAAATGGGATATGCAAATGACTGAAGCTAGACGAACTTTAGATTGGGAAAAACAAATTGCATTATCTATTGATCCTGAGGAGGCAGCAAGAATTCATACTAGAACCGGACAACATGTTGGTAATAATGTGCCTTGTACTATGTGTGGTGGTGCATGTGTCTATATGATGTTGCCACAACAGAAAAAATACGATAAAACTAATGAAAATTTACAACAAGTTGAATAGTACTTTTTGAAGGCTTGGAACAGTTTCATAATTTTCTAATTCTTCAATGTTAATCCATTTAAAATCTGAATTTTCCCAGTTTAGTGTTATTTTTGGATTATTTGCTTCAAATAAGAATGGAAATATTTCCCATTCGTGATTTTTGTATTGAGGTGAACTAATTCTCATTTCTTCAGTTGCTTTGATCAAATTGATTTTATCTTCTGTAATTCCAACTTCTTCAAAAATTTCAATTTTTGCTCTACTAAGCGGTTCTTCGTTGTTTTCAATAATTCCACTTATGCCTGCCCACAACCCTTTCATGGATTTTACTTTATCACTTCGTTTTAAAATCAATAATTTGTCATTATCTCTAATGAATGATGTAACAATCTTCGTAGCGCGCATGTCTGACTATTTTTCAACTGCTTTTACCATTTTTGTCATTCTTTTGTAGGATTCATTAACATCAGTATGGCCTGCTAGTCTTTCTTGACATTCTTTGATGTAATTTATTACTTCTTCCGTCTTTGATTCTTGAACAGATGTTAGCAGTCTGCCAATATCTTTCCAAAACTCTTCTGCTACTCTACGAATTTCTGGGTTTGCAATGATTGTCTCAATTAGTTCTGGGGATTCTGTCATGATGCTTTCTGCCAATGTTTTTTGAACTCTGAAAGTTGTACCTGACATTTTTTCTGTGAGATTCATTTTTTCATCTTTTGAAATTATGTTTGCAAAAACTAAATTCATTAAATGTGTTAATCCTAAAATCACTGCAATCTTTTTGTCATGTTCCACTGCATCTATTGTAACAAAGTTTGCTCCTGGGAATAATTCTTTTGCAATAGTTAATTCACTTTTAGCATCTTTGATTGGAACTGAAATAATATTTTGACCCTTTATTGTTTTAGTTCCTGGACCAAACATTGGGTGGATACAAATTGGATTAATTTTTGCTGGCATTTTTGACAATGATGAAACTACTTTGGATTTTTCAGATGAAATTTCAATAAGATATGTTCCACGTTTCATCTCTTTTGCAATTAGCCTAATTATCTCAGGTGTTCTTCTTGTAGGTGTACATAGAATGACATAATCTGCATTCAATATTCCACCAACTAGTGATTCTGATACGATAACGTCCTTTGATGTTACTTTGATTTCAGAGTCATAACCTGTTACTTCGTATCCTTGAGTTTTAAAATATTTTGAAAACCATTGCCCCATTTGACCTCCGGCTCCGATTATTGTAGCCTTCTTCATTGGGTATCTCTCATTAAATCGCTTAGTAAATTCATTCCTTCAACCAATGTTTCTTCATCTTGACATGCCGATAGTCTGATAAAGTTCTTGTAATCTCCAAATCCCTCGCCTGGTGTTACTGCCAAACCTTTCTCTAAGGCACTGTTGGCAAATTCTGCACCATCAAAACCCTCTTGATTAATTCTTGCAAAAATGTACATTGCTCCATCAGGGACTACAAAATCTAATCCCATTATGCTTGCTTTACTTGTCAACACATCTAGCCTGTTTTGCACTGTATTAGTATTATTGGATATGTCTGCTTCAAGAGCTTTCATAGCAATGTATTGTATTGGTTCAGAGACATTTGTAAGACATAATGCCTCTAATTTTGCCATTTTTTCAATGATTTTTGAATCTGCCATGGCATATCCTATTCTGAATCCGGTCATTGCGTGTGATTTTGAAAATGACTGTGTAACGATACTTTTATCATAATTATAACTTAGAATGCTTTTCCAACTGGTTTTTACATATTCTGAATAAATTTCATCACTGAGTATGTAGAGGTCATTTTCCCTTGCTAATTCAACTATGTCATCTTGTAATTTTTCATTTAGAATTTTCCCTGTAGGGTTATTCGGGTAGTTTAGAACAATCATTTTTGTATTTGAATTGATTGTGTTTTTGATTTGCTCTAATGATGGATCCCACTTGTCTTCAAAAGTTGTATTGATGGTTCTAACTTTAATCCCAGAATGTAATGCACAATCTTTGTATGCTGGCCATGAGGGCTCAATTACAATCATTTCATCACCTGGATTCAAAAGAGTTGTAATTGCAGTAAAAATTGAAAATCTTGCCCCTGGACTTACAAGGATGTTATCTTGCTGAATATTTACATTGAATTTTTTTAATACATATTTTACAAGTGCTTCTCTAAACACTGGCATTCCTTTTACTTGACCATATTTTAGAAATCCTTTATCAAAAACTTCTGCCAGTGCATCTTTTACAATCTTTGGAGGTAAAAAGTCCGGCTCTCCTACTTCCATATGTATAATTTTTTTCCCTTGTGCTTCAAGTGATTTTGCTTTTAAGAAAATTGTAAGATGTGTTTGTTTGTTGGTGGATTGAACCTTTACTGATTCATTTAAAAGAAAATTTAAAAATTTTGTAGCAATTGTTTCATCTAAACCAATACTATTGCATAATGAAATTACTTTTCCACGTAAACTGTCTTCTCTTGCTTCATCTGTTACTCCTTTTCCAATATTTTTTTTAACTTCACCAATTTCTCTTGCAATATCTGTTCTAGTTTTTAACAACTCTATCATTTTTAGAGTCACCTCGTCCATTTTGTTTCGAAGATCGTTAATGTCTGACATTTTCTTATAGGACTGGTTTGATTGCTCCTGAAAGGAGTGCATGGTCTGCCATTGTTAATGCTACAAGTGAATCTACTACTGGTGGGGCTCTAGGTACGACACATGGGTCATGTCTGCCTTTGACTTGGAGAATTGTTTCTTTTTTTGTTTTAATGTCTACTGTTTTTTGTTTTTGAGCAATAGATGATGCTGGCTTGAAAGCAATTCTCATGGTGATTGGCATTCCGTTTGAAATACCTCCTAGAATTCCTCCTGATCTGTTTGTTTCTGTAATTATTTTCCCTTTCTTTACAGCATACAAGTCATTATTTTCTGAACCAAAAAGTTCAGAACCGTGAAATCCTGAACCAAACTCTATTCCCTTAACTGATGGGATTGAAAAAATTGCTTTACTTAAATCTGATTCTAACGAACTAAAAATTGGTTCACCTAAACCTACTGGGACATTGGTTGTAATTGATTCAATAATTCCTCCTAGTGAATCTCCTTTCTTTCTTGCATCTAAAATATTTTCCCTCATAATTTTTGCCGTTTTAATTTCTGGACATCTGACTTCATTTTTATAAATCGAATTAACCATTTTATCATTAAATTCTTTTTCCATCTTTACTTTTCCAATCTGAGATACGAATGAATTTGTTTCAATACCTAATGTTACTTTGAGTAATTTTCTTGCAATAGCTCCTCCCATAACGTGAGTTGCTGTTAATCTTCCAGAAAATCTTCCTCCTCCCCTATGATCATTATAATGATTATATTTTACCATTGCAGGATAATCGGAATGACCTGGTCTTAGTTTTATTTTCAAATCTTCATAATCTTTTGATTTTTGATCACTGTTCCAAACTAACATTGTAATTGGTGCACCTGTTGTGTGACCTCTAAAAACTCCTGAAATAATTTCAACAACGTCTCCTTCTTTTCTTTGAGTTGAGATTAGATTTTGACCTGGCTTTCTAAGATCTAACATTTTTTGAATATCTTTTTCATCAATTTCTAATCCTGCTGGACAACCATCCAAAACTGCCCCAATTGATTTTCCATGACTTTCACCAAAACTTGTTAAAACAAGACGCTGACCAATAGAACTTCCCGGCAACATACTATCGATGTTAATTGATGTTTATAATTCCTCATTCTGAAATTTATTGAGAATTTTATCTACTGATCAATTATTTTTTTGGTTTTATATCACACATGTTTAAAAATTATATTATTATTGAATAAAACATGAAATAATTATAACATATTCTTAAATATAACAATAACATATACAATATATGCAATATAGTGTAAATTATAAAGAATAATTTGCGCGGCTCTGCGAAAATAACATGTTATCTACGCAATTGCGTTGTGGGTGAGGAGAATGCTTTTCACTCTATACAGGGTCGCGCCTTTTATCTTTGAATGATTTTTTGAAAAATAATTTTAATCGATTTTAATTTTAGCTCCAATACGTTTCATCTCTTCAATGAAACTTGGATATGATACTTTGATTGATTCAGGATCAGTTACAGTGCAATTACCTACAAACATTCCAGCAATACAAAAAGCCATGAATAATCTGTGATCATCTTCTGATATCAAATCCGCTCCTGAAATATTTTCTGATGGTTCTAAAATCATACCATCTTCTTTTTCTTGAATTTTAATTCCAAGTTTTACAAGTTCTCTTGATATGATTGCAATTCTATCTGTTTCTTTTAGTCTTGCATGTTTTACATTGAATATTTCAATTGGGGCAGATGAACATAATGCCAAAATTGCAAGAGGTGGAAGAAGATCAGGGGAATTACTCAAATCAAATTTTCCACCTTTTAATTTTTTAGGTGATTTAATTTTAATTTCTTCATCATCTATAGAAATTTCAACTCCCAACTTTTCTAAAATATCTATGAATACTTCATCTCCTTGAGGGAGATTTCCAATATTTCCAATTATTGTGATGTCTTCTCCATTTAGAACAGTAGCTGATAGAAGAAGAGCAAGACTTGAAAAATCAATTGGAACCGTAAATGTTGTTTCTTTATAGATTTGTGGAGTAATGTTATATCGTTTGTATGGGATTAGTGTTTGTACTGTTACACCAAACTTTCTCATTGTAGCAATTGTTGCATCAAGATATGGTTTTGATACTAAATTTCCTTCTATGGTTAGATTGATTCCTTTTTCTGTTAGTGGTGCACAAATTAGTAGTGCAGAAATAAATTGGCTTGAAAAATTTCCAGGAATCTTTACTTCTCCCCCTACTATCTTTCCTTTAATTTTGATTGGTGGTT
Organism: uncultured Nitrosopumilaceae archaeon; assembly: GCA_937875805.1. Lineage (GTDB taxonomy): Archaea > Thermoproteota > Nitrososphaeria > Nitrososphaerales > Nitrosopumilaceae > Nitrosopumilus. Next base: position 960 of record CALFHG010000067.1, on the reverse strand, counting down.
TTCCATCCGTTGAACTACACTGTGCCCCAATACTTGATAATGCATCTAAAAGAGGCTGCATTGGTCTTTTTTGTAAACTTGAATCTCCAGTAAGTGTAATTTCCTCAGAAAATAAACTGGCAATACCTGATGCTATTCTAATTGTAGTGCCTGAGTTTTCTGTGTTAATTTCAGGTACTTTTGTGCCTATTTTTATTGGATTTTTAACAATAATTGTTGAATCTGCAATCTCAATTTCTGCTCCAAATTTTCTACAAGCTTCAATTGTTGCAATGGTGTCTGCTGATAATAATGCATTTTCAACTTTACTATTTTTTCCAGCAATTGATGCAAGAAAAATTGCTCTATGAGTATAGCTCTTGTTTGGAGGACAAACTATCTGCCCTGAAATTTTTGATTTTTCAATTTTACACTTCATGAACTTCTGCCTTTTTATTACTAATTTTTGAAACTATGATGTTTCCTTCTAATGTTGAAAATACTTTTCTAATTGTTGCTTCGTTTTCTTTTTTTGTAATTGCTGCAATTGACGGTCCATTGCCAGAAACTGATGCTCCTAATGCCCCTTTTTCAATTAAATCTGTAATTATTTTAGAATCTGAATTTAAAATTGATGCAGTAGCTAATCCATTTATTATCATTGCATCCCAATAATTTGCTTTTCTAGATAATTCCCATGCGTTCTCAAATATGGATGAAAGAATTTTTAGTTTTTTCAAATTCCCTCTCTTTCTATTTTTTGGAATAAATATTACTGCAATTAAATTTGTTGGGCCTTTTTCAAAACTAATTCTTTTCTTCTTTGCATTATCTGTAACATTAAATCCTCCATAGTAACAGGAACATGCATCATCATATGCTCCAGTGATACTAACTTTTGATTCAATTGATGCATCAACTCCTGCAAGTAAAATTTGTTTATCCGTTAATTTAGGGGCAAAAATTTTTGCACATGCTAGA